>JBLGCB010000291.1:0-8721 GCA_047617105.1 Phenylobacterium sp.
CAATTATTATATCGCCCACCATAAACTGATGGCCCACTGGCACCAAGTGATGCCCGGAGTGATATACGATGTGGCTTATGAAGCGGTGGTGGCCGATGTTGATGGCCAAGCCAAAGGGTTGATTGATTACTGCGGGCTGGATTGGCAAAGTCAATGTAGTGCGTTTGAACAAAACAGCGCCCCTTCGACCACGGCCAGTGCGAGCCAAGTTCGTCAGGGCATTTATACCAGTTCAACCGATAAATGGCGGCGTTACCAACAGCAATTGGCACCATTAAAAGCGATGTTAGAACAAGCCAATATCAATTGTGATTAGTAATAGAGACTTCGGAGAAACAACATGACACCAAACACCTTGGCCGACCATTTACCGCCCACAGCCACTTATAAGGTGGCTGCCGAGAGTATCGCCGCCAAAGTCTTTTTGGCGTTTTTAACCACTGCTGGTATTTTTTACATCAACATCATGCCTGCGGTGGTGAATGGTTTAAAAGATGGTTTAGCCTTTACCACGGCACAAGCGGGATTTGTTAGTTCAGCCAATTTATATGGTGCTGCAACAGGGGCGTTAGCCGCGGTGTTTTTGGTTAAAAAAATCAACTGGCGTTCATGGGCATACAGTTTATTGGTGGCATTGATCATTATCGATTTGGCCTGCATCTTTATCCAATCGCCGACCATGATGATTAGTGTCAGAGCCTTTCACGGCATTGTTGGCGGATTATTGGTGGGCATTGGTTTTGCGATTATTTCAAGAACCGCAGAGGCGGACAAAACCTTTGGTTACCTGTTGTTTATTCAATGGGGTTTGGGTGGTTTGGGATTAATGTATTTGCCCGGGCTGGTGCCCGAGTATGGCACTATGGTGTTATTTGTGGCTTTATTGTGTTTCACCGTGGTGACTTTAATGATGCTGCCGTTCTTACCTGAATATCCTCTACCTGAACAGTCCGATGCCGAAAAAGCGGCAATGAAGGGGCAAAAGATTAATCGCTTACCATTATCACTGAATTTACTGGGCATATTCTTGTTTCAGGCCGCCAATATGGGGCTGTTTGCCTATATGATTGGTTTGGGCAGGGCAGATGGTTTAACCATTGATTTTATGAGTCCGTCATTGGGGCTGGCCAGTTGGGTGGCATTGATTGGTGCTTTGCTGGTGATTGTGATTGGTACCAAATATGGTAGAGCCTTGCCGTTAACGGTGGGCATATTACTGACGGCGTTGTGTTCATGGTTATTGCATTTTAGCGAGAGCCAAGACGTTTATTTATATGCCAATATCATGATTGGGGTGTGCTGGGCATTTGTGTTGCCTTATTTGTTTGGCATTTGCTCAGAGCTTGACCGGGCAGGGCAGTTGGCGGCGTTAGGCGGTTTTGCTTCTAAAATGGGCCTTGCCTCTGGTCCTATGGTGGGGGCTTTGATGCTGGGCACCGATAACTATGGGGTGGTGATTAATGTTGCCGCGATTGGTTTGATCATTTGTGCTGTAGTGGTGCTTAAACCTTCGCGGCTGTTAGATAAGGCGTAACTATTCAGCGTACTCATCTTAATGCTATTTGGCAAAGGTGTCGGCCAGTTTTAATGCCCCGACAAGTATCGCAATTAAACCAAAGCTCCAACGCATATTTTTATTCATCGCCTCTGAAATATCCAGTTTGATTGATTTTTCAAAGGCGAACATCCTTGAGTCCATGGTTTGTTCAAGACTTTCAATTTTTGTTGTTAATAACGCTGCATTGCTATCGACTTTATCTTCCAAACGGTCAAACTTTCCTTCCATATGGTGAAAGTCACCCTTTAAGCTCGTTACCGTGTCAGTGATTTCGTCCATTTTTTTATCAAGATGATTAATATGGTTATATTGAGATTTTAGCAATAAGGTATTGACGTCTTTAGTTGCTAATCGCTCTCCTGCCGAGAACCGTGTTTCAATATCATCCAACTCTGGTTTGATTATCCGCATTAACATTTCGTCTACTGTTGTTTTGTTCATCGCCTTAAAAACCTTTGCTTTGTGATGGTGTGTTGTGATTGAGTGATACTGAACTCGATAGAGCAACTATAACAAGCTAAACTTATTAAGTAAACCTTACAGACAATATTAATAACAAATAAAGTCTATCCTATATTATGAGCCAACTTATTTTTGGTTGGATCTTATTTAGTTTTGCCACTTATTCCCCAGCTAAAAACAAGGCGGATCCGCTGCTTATATTGTACAATCTAGTGGTAGTCGAAAAAATCAGATTAATAACAAGGTGTTGCTCATTTAATCATCGGTTTGAAGCCTTGTTTATGCGCTGAAAAACACCATAAATCGAACCATCCTTATCAGGAGCAGGGTTAGTGAACACAAAATTACGGTTTCAACACCGACATCAATCAAACACTCAGTCAATTTTATCCCCACATTCCTTATCGCGAGGAAGTACAGCTTTTAAAACCAGCATGATGCTGGCCTTTCTTTTTGTTTGCTCAGGCTTTAGCGTGGGGGCATTGGCCCAAAGCGAAGAAGGCACTCAACAAAGCGCCCAACAACACGCTCAACAAGGTACGGCATCTGCGCCGATGCACCATTTAGGCAATGAAGCGTTGCTGCAACAGGCGACGGGCATTTATAACGAAGCGTCTGACAGGTATCTGTCAGCACTTCGTGGTGTGGCAAAAAGCCGTTTTGTGCTTAATAAGGCGCAAAAACAGATTGCGGACTTAAAACCCGTTAAGCGACGAGGGTCCGTTAAGGCGGGCACGCCACCGCTTAAAGCCGCCAAAATTGAAGCCGAACAAGCGAAAATCCAGCACCAAGCGGCCAAACAGCGGTTGGCTTTGCTCGAAGCCGAAAAAGTCAGTTTGGATGGTTATGCTCAACTCATCAGCCCAGCCCAATCTGCTGCCACCGGTTTTTTGGCGGCGCTGAATGAATTAGAACTCTGGGTGTTTGAAATTGGTTTGCGGGTTAAAGATGGTTCGTTAGACTCGCGTAAAGTGCCTGGCGTATTGAGTAAGAACTCGTTGGCCAATGGGCGGGCTAAGTTACTGCGCGAACAAGGGGGGTTGGCTTGGCAGGCTCGGGTCGCCAGCAAACAGTCAAAGCAGGTGACCAAAGACATTCATGCCGCTCACCAAGCGTCGATTGACGCTCAAGCCGGATCCCATTCGGCGCAAAAGAAATACAGCCAAGAACTGGGCGGCCAGTCAGTTAAACAAAGCTATTTGAACAAAACCCCACAACAATTGCTGGCTGAACTGGGTCAGCTCGATGAAGAGCTGGTTTGGCTCCAGGGCGCATTTAACCTTTCTATTGGTCTTTTTAATACCAGCAAGGTTAAAGCTGACGAACGGACTCAAGCCCTTGAGCAACTTAAAGCACCTGAATATAACGGGCTGTTTCAAAATACTGTGGTTCATGTTGAAGAAGTGGAGCAAGCGGCCAGCAAGGTCGAAGAAGTGGTGGTTTATCACACCGAACGACTTAAACAGTTACGGGCGCTGGATTCAACGCTCAATACCCTAGTGAGCCAAAGTGAAGTATTTCAAGGCGATGGTGCGGTGCTCAATGGCCATTTTTTCACCATGCAAGTGATTGCCAGAGTGTTGACCGACTTTGTTAAACAGGGCAAATTGACCGGCGATCAAATCCCGGCAAACAACCGCCTTGCAGCGCTGAAAAAATCTGCCCAAAACGCTGTCGAAGAAGCCATGGAAGCATTGAGTGCCACCAAGCAGGCGACTGAACAGCTCGCTGGTGTGGCGAGCGAGATTCAAAAATCTGAAAGTACTCGCACTGAAATTCGCCATCGCTTGGTGCAAATGAAGAAAACCTCAGCCGCGGCACGAGAAGCACAGCAACTCAATGCCGGCCTCAAAGAATTAACCGCCCAACAAATTGTTGAACGTTATGAACAAAATTCAGCAAAAGTGAGCAGCAATCAACAGACACTAGTAAAAGCCAGAGCTGACTATCAAAGCCAATTATTGGCAGGTGATCAAGCGTGGGCAAAACTGGCGTCGTTAAAAGGGCCGTTATTGCTGGCGGCGCAAGACAAAACCAAAGCCGAACAACATCATATCGCCAAAAAGCTTTATCAATTGGCCGCCATGGATGTACCGCCAGAAGTTAAAAATGGCGCTGTAACATCGCCGGGTAAAACGGACGGCGCAACCGTTACAACGAACCTTGACGTTGACAATAAACACTATCAAAACTTAGTTTCTACCCGTATTCGTATTGCTGAGCAGCGCCAACAAGCGACTCAGGAACATTTAGACGGATTAAAGTCGTTGCAACAACAGCTTGAAGCGTATATTGGCGTGTTGAATGAGGCCAATAAACTGGCGTTGCAGCATTATGCCAATTCAGCCGAACTGAGAAAACGGGCGGGGCGTCGTGAACTAGACAGTAGCGCTATTCCTGCTGGCATTACTCAGGGATTAAAAAGAGACAATATTAATGCGCTGGAACAAGAGATTGCTGGGTTAGCACAGCAGCAAATTGGTTTGTCACAACAGATTAAAGCGCTTGAAAACAAAGATACCTCTGGTGAAGACATTCAGACATTATCTTCGGATGTGTTGGCCCTGGTTGGACGTCGGTTGGATAAGCTGCAAGATTTGTCCAAGCTGGAACAAGACTTCGCGCTCAGTGCATCAGATTCTGAACGTAAATCACTAGAGCAGGCGGCGCTGCGACAGTTGAAAAACGAAGACAGTATCAGAGAGTATTTCGCCAGTTTTGTACCCTCAGAAAACTCCGAAAATATGAGCGCTCTGTTGCGGGATTACTTTGTCGAGTTGATTGAGATTGGCCAAAAGCAGAAAAACCTTGGTTTGCAAACAGGGCAAGTCGAAGGTTTGATCAAGCTGGCCGAAGATGAACAAGTGACGATTAATAAGTTGCTGCCTTTTTTCCGCCAACAAACGCAACAACTACAAGACCTCACTGATGAGCAATGGGTAAAGAGTCAGATTCAGCTTTCCCCTGATATTAAGACGGATAAAATCCAAGAGATTTTAAACTTGTTTGAACAACAGACTGGCCGCCGTTTGGCGGTGCCGACGGCCATTGCGCCAGCAGATAAAGCGGCTGCGATTAAAGCGCAAACGGCGCTGTTATATGGCTATCAGAGCCAAATGGTGGCGGCACAAGATTGGCTTCGTTTGTTCGAAAAACGTTTGTCAGCAGTACCTTCGGGTTTGATCACTGACATTGGTCACTATCAAGAGAAACTGGGATTGTTGAGCACTCAAAATGCCAGTATGCAGCGTCGGGTTGATACGTTGCGGGGCCAGCCTGAGCAAAAGCTGGCGGCGGCAGAAGCGGAGTCAAAACCGATGAGTGACCAAGAGCGACAGCTTTTTGTTGAGGGTGAGATTAATCTGTTGCGCTCAGAGCGATTGGAAACCAGCACCCAAACTGGTTTTTGGGTAGTGACTAGGCTGGTGGTAATTGCGCTGATCACCTTTTTATTGCTGCGCCTGATCAGCAGTATCTCTGCTAAAAAGGTTAAGGAAGAAGAAGGGAAAGACCAGGCCAGTGGGCAGAACTTGCTGATTATTTCGCTGCTTATTGGCGCCTGTCGGTTGGTGGTTTGGGCGATGGCGACGATTATCGGCCTTCATTTTATTGGCTTCGATGTTGGTGCAATCCTCGCGGGTCTTGGTATCTTCGGTTTTGCCATTGCTATGGCATCCAGAGAGCTTATCGGTAACCTGATTGGCGGCATCAACATCTTGGTGGCCAAACCGTTTGTGGTGGGGGATTATGTGTTATTTGACGGCAGATGGTGTGGTGTCGATCAGATTGGCCTGCAATATACTCGATTGCGTCAGTTTAAAACCAAATTCTTGATTATTGTGCCAAACTCGAAATTGTCGGAAGCGCCGCTGATTAACACCAACTCTGATCACAACGCTTATCGTAGTAGCCTAGATTTACCATTGTCGAGGCGCAATAGCCCAGAGAAGATTGACTTGGCGATGAAGCTAATCAAAGACTTGGTCGAGCGCACGGAGTCGGTAGAAATGAGTCAGTTGTTCTTCAAGAACTTTGATGAGTACGCCTTTGTTATCTACTTACGTTATGACGTTAAAGATATTGGTAACTTGCCCAATGCCTTTGATGACGTTCAAATTGGCATTATCAAAGATTTTGCCGCTCATGGCATCGAGTTTGCCAAACAAGACCATTACAATATTGATGCTAAAGAGCTGTCCTTGTCTGATGAGTTTTCACAGGATATTGGCCGCTAAAGCTTAACTTTTGCATGAATGAACACTGGTGTGACGTTACACCAGTGTTTTTCCCGCCAACTGCTGAATCCTTCTTCTTTTACTTTTTCTCTCCTAAAATAGCGATTTAAACGGTTAAAACACCCTAGGTGTAACGGTTTGATGGCGGTCATTGCTTAACCCCACGGCTTTGGATAACAATTAACTAATAGGAATCAAAACTCATTAAATAATTAAGGAAGCACATATGCTCAGGTTTAAATCAACATTCGCTCTTTTTGTCGCAGCGAGTTTGCTGTTGTGTGGCACTACATTTGCTCAAGAAGAAAAAGCAGCAAAAGGCGCAAAAGAAAAAATTCATGCCTTGTATATCCCCTTAGCCGATCATTATCCTGCCATTGTTGCCCACCATAAATATGCTTCGAAGATGAAACACGCCGATTACAGTGTCGAAATGATGAAAAGCTGGCCAGCATTAAGTGGCAAGTTTTTGTCGGGTCAGGCGGATATCGCTTTTATTATTGCACCGTTGGCGATGAACATGTTTGCCAAAACCCCTAACTTTAAATGGGTCAGTCTGGTGCATCGAGATGGTAGTGCGTTGGCGGTCAATGATATTTTTGTCAAAAACCTCGGTTTGGCGAAAAATCGCGCTGACAGGGCACCCACACCAGCTTTTGCCAATGCAGCCGCCAAATGGGCTGCCAATATGAGTCGGCCCAGTATTTCAGGGGTGCCGTCATTGCAATCGACCCATACTGTGGTGTTATACAAATATCTTAAAGATCACGGTAAAACATTGGCGATTGGCAGTGGGCCTGGTGATGTGTTGGCCAAAGCGGTTGCGCCACCAAAATCAGCCATTTTTATTCAAAACCTAGGTAAAAATGGCATCGCAGCTTCATTTGAACAGTCGCTGCCTTGGGCTGACATCGTTGAAGCCGATGGTTATGGCAAAGTGGTGTGGTATTCAAAAGATGTGATTAAGTGGCCTAAGGGTCATGTTGAATGCATTATTATTGCCTCAGATAAGGCGATAAAAACCAAGTTCTTGGCATTACAAGAAGTGATTAAAAGTGTTCACCAAGCGGGGGTTGATATTCAGGATGCGATGAGCACAGGTGGTGCGCCGCTAGATAAAATAGCCAACACCATCAATGGTCATTACGTTAAATTGCATAGTGTCAAAGCGATTAAGGCCAGCCTCAATAAAGAGCTTGGGGTAATTAATTATGTCAATTTGAATAACGATGTATCTGGGCTGCAAATGATCATGAACCTAGCTGTCGAAAGTGGGGTGATGAAAGCGCCGATTGACCTTAACCAATTCGCTGATGAGCGCTTTGCGACCAAGCTGACCGTACGTGACGTGAAACCTGTGGTGAATGAATAATGAGAGCCAATTTTTTGCATCACCTGACCCTGACCAATAAATTAAAATTAACCTTTGGTTTTATCATCGCCGGTTTAATCGTGCTGGGCACAGTGAGTTTTTTTAGCTTGGCCCAGGTCAGCAAAATATCGTTGTCGGTGGCCAATGTTGACGCCAAACAAGTGTTTAACTGGTATGAACTCAAAGCGCTGGCCAACCAACATCGAATGACCATCATCACCCATGTTGGTACTTCTGAGTTAACGGATATGGCGGTGTTAGAAAAAAGCATTCACCAGTTAGAAGCACAATTGCAAAAAGACCTGTTGCAACAAACGGCCATTGCCAAAGCGTAGCAAGACAATAAGCTGATAAGATTAATTGGCCAATTTTCGCAGTTATGGACAGTGTATCGTCGCAGCGGTGACCAAATCATCAGCAACAGCCAGTCTTTTCTTAAAGAAGATGCGCTAGCACAGGCGACTAGCGGCAGTGCGGTGAGCTTTGATGAGGCGAATAACAAGCTGGTTGAGGTGATTAACCAGCGGACCACCATGATGCAAAGACACGCCGACGATGCCGACGAGATTGTGTTAAGTGCCAAAACGTTAATCGTGGCCACTGTGATATTGATTACCTTGATAGCGGTGGGGTCTGGTTTTTTGATGGGCAAGTCAATTACCAGCCCGGTCAATAAACTGTTGTTTCATTTCAAAGAATTTGCCGAGGGTAAGTTAACCATCGATTGTGCGGTTGACCGTGAGGATGAGTTGGGTCAGGTACTCAATGGTTTTAATGGTTCGGTGAAAGCGCTGGCCGAGTTGATGTCACAAATCAACATGGTGGCGGTGCAAGTGGCCTCTGCGGCAGAACAGTTTACTGCCATCAGCGGTGAAACCAGCCGTAATATCGAAAGCCAACAGTCAGAAACCGAGCAAGTGCTTGAGTTGGTGAGTAAAATGACAGATGGGACCAAAACGGTATTTTCCAGCGCCCAGAGTGCACAAAGTTCAGCGTTACAGTGTCAAAAGCAATCTCAGGATGGCACCGTGGTGGTTGGCGACACCATTTCGAACATCACCGAATTGGTTGAGATGGTTGAACAAGCCCAAGGT
>JBLGCB010000292.1:0-8713 GCA_047617105.1 Phenylobacterium sp.
GTGTCCGAAGCAGGATGCGTATAATACGCTTCCTAGTTTTAAAGTCAAACATTAAATTCTTTTATTTTTTCTAAAAGATTTTAATGATTAACCTTCTCCTTGAATCTCTTTTCTTCTGACTGATTTGGCTGCTTGCTCCGTGTCAGTGGATGCGCATTATAGGCAGATCAGTTTTCAATGCAAGCGTTTTTTTATAAAGAAAGTCATTAATTTGTCATATCTGTTTTGTTTGATTATTTGATAGTCAACTTGAGGGTTTTATCGACAATTTAGGCGATATAGGGGGATATAAGAGATATGTAACGGGGATGAGGTAAATAGGATGGTTCGGCATTTCAACGCCCCACCCCATCAATTAGCTATTTTTTATCTTCTTCGACTTCGGTGATCACCTTTTGCGTCAGCTTGACCCGACCACTTTTCACCAACGCATCTCTGAGCACATATTCAATCTGTGCATTGAGGCTGCGCAATTCATCATCAGACCAGCGTTGCATCGCCGCCAGCACGTCTGAGTTGATGCGCAGCGGATAGGCTTTTTTGGCAGCCATTTAGTAAATGCTGCCCGTGTTAATCACCGGTTGGGTATTTTTGTCACCGCACAGTACCACCAGCAAATTACTCACCATCGACGCTTTACGTTCTTCATCCAATTCTATCACTCCGTTCTCGGTTAATCTGGCCAAGGCCATTTCGACCATGCCCACCGCGCCATCAACAATTTGAGTTCTGGCTGCAATAATCGCCCCAGCTTGCTGACGCTGTAACATCGCATTGGCAATTTCCGGCGCATAAGCCAAATGACTAATCCGCGCTTCATGCACAATAACCCCCGCCTTGTTCAAACGGTTTTGAATCTCTTCCTGCAATTTCTGCGCTATTTCGGCAGAATGACTACGCAAAGCAATCACTTCGCTATCATGTTGATCATAAGGATATCCAGACGCCATATTGCGCAGCGCCGCTTCACTTTGTATATTGACGAAACTTTCGTAATCATCCACTTCAAACAACGCCTCAGCCGCATCCGTTACCGACCAAACCACCACAGAAGCGATTTCAATCGGACTACCCGATAAGTCGTTGACCTTTAACTTACTACTTTCAAAATTTCTCACCCGTAACGAAATGCTCTTACGAACATAAAAAGGCACTGTCCAACGCAACCCCGGTGTGATATCAGTGCCCGCATAAGCACCGAATAATGTCATCACCTTACCCTGATTCGGCTGCACCATATAAAGACCTGCCAAACAAAATACCAAAATCAATAAAATGGCAATACTAATCACCGACAACGTCCCTAGCGGAGCACCCAGACTGACCAGCAAAACAGCATCGGCAATTATCCCGGTGCCAAACAACGCCAACATCGTATAACCATTTAACGACAAACTCTTTTTATCTTTCATTGTGTTTTTCCTTTTCTGCTCTGGTTGCTTTCATTTGAAAGCATCTAAGTGATATCATTTTGATATCACTTTAGCCTCATTATGATTTGAAATCAAGTGAAAAAGTAAAGGCCTTGAAGTGTTTAATGCCATTCTACTGCATAAGATTCGTCTGCGTAGCAACCACCATCACCGACCATGTTTCACCCACTCGTCAATCAAAGATCATAATATCAACCAATTTTTAAACAGAGTATCAATATTAATACTAGTAGTGTTACCATGATTAATCTAAATCGTTGATTATAGGTTTAGTATGGTTTACAACTGCGCAGTTAACACTAACATAATGACAACATTAGAATAACATAATCCAAAAAGTCACCTAAATGACGTTTAATTGACCAAGTCACTTGACGTATTTTTATATAGCAAGCTATAGTTAGTCATAACTTTTCTGTTTTCATCAGCAGTAGAATACGGGAAGGTAAGCAATTCTTGTATTTTACAGGCATTAACAGAAATTTTGAATTAAAGATGGGATATACTCATGGCTAAAATCAAAGCTGCATTTTTACGATCTATCGGTGTGCGTAAGAAAGAACCAGAAAATGGCATGTATCACTGGTATTTGTACCATAACATCTAAAATGAACTTTTCGTCATAACCTCGCCTATTGAGGTAAACCTATCAGGGAGAGCGTAAACCTCTCCCAGAATTCTCATCCCATCATCCATCAGAAAAACTTCATAACCCCTATGCCCCAACCAAAAATAAATCCATTCATTCAACAATTACGCCATCGCTGTGACAACGAAGGCGGACTATTTTGGTTGGATGAAGAACAAAAAAAACTCGCAGCATTTGATCCAGTGATCGCCAAACAAATCAACGCGGATAACTTTGCCGATCTGACCTTGCCAGATAGACTCAAAGATCAACTAAAAGGCCAAAAGAGCTGCCCCTTTTCTTGGGGAGAAATAAAAGATGCTTGGTTTAAACAAATGCATACCCATTCACAACCAGACCAACTCGAACAACTGACCACAGGTATGACCGAGTTGATTGATGCGCGGCTCAACCAACCGCTAGATTTGGTACTGGCCGCTCAGGACATCTTTAGCCAAGCTTTATTACCCACAATGATAGCCAACTTGCCCGACCGACAATTTAAACGAATACAGACCGATCAGCGTTTAAAAATAAAACCCTTCACCATTGAAAACCCACCCGAGCCCAGCTTATTTGCAGCCATTCATTCAACCATTGTGCAAATCAGAGCAGCTTCTGTGGTACGCCGGGAACTCAATTTCAGAGCCAAAGGTAAACGCCCTCGTCAGCAAGATATACTCGATCCAATTGTCGATATGCTGCCACGATTGGGCATTGACCGTGCAGTGGATACCGTCACCATGATTCTCACCGCCATAGGTGGACCACCGGGTGCTGCGGCGTCATGCCTGTTATATGAACTGTGCCTCAGGCCCCATTGGAAACAAACGCTAAGTGAAGAACTGGGCAATATTGCGCTGCACGAGCTACTCAAAGCCCCCACCAAAGTTGCGCCGATCACTTGGCGTTTCATCAAAGAAATATTACGCATGTGGAGTCCACCAATCATTGCCAGCCGCCAAGTACGCACTGACATCAATTTTCAAATCAAAACGCAGCAACACCAGCTCGCCGAAGGCCAGTTATATCTGCTCAGCCCCTATATGATTCACCATGACCCACAGCATTGGCCAGACCCTGATACCTTTGACCCGGACCGCTGGTTACCCGACTCTGACAAAGCGGCCAAAACCCGTGGCAGTTACATCCCTTTTGGTTGGGCACCAAAAACCTGTATTGGCCAAACCCTCGGCACCTACCAGCTGATCATTTTGAGCTGGTTGATGTGTACTAAATACGACATCACACTAGATGACCCGACCAATGTCGGCATGACCCTAGCAGCAATGCCTTTACCATTAAATTTTTCAGGTGTTATCAGCAATAAAAAGAGCAGAACCTAAAAGATGAACGAACCAGAACAACCAGACGCGGCAGCAATACAACGCTGGATAGACAAGCCTTATGCAGTATTAGATGAAGCATTCAGCCAAGGTGGTCAGACGGTTTGGCAACCAGGTAAGCAACTATTTTTGGCCGATGGCAAAGTAGCCCAAGCGGTATTGGCCAACAAAGAGGGCTTATTCGACGATCATTCAGATTTCTTTTTCACCGGTCAGGGCATATACGGCCCTCGCTCGGCCCAAGTTGACATCAGCCGTGGTGCCAGAAAATTGTTAACCCACTACCTTGAGGCCAATAAAGACCAACTTAACCATGCCATCAAACAAACTTTTAAAGGCACCAGTCAATGGCCAGACACCGGCAACTGGTTAATGTACCATCACTTTGCTGATGCGCTGTTGCACCCTGATAGCCCAACAGGTTTGCGTAAACTGCTCAATGCGGTGGTTAAACGCAACGTATTATCTGGCGCTCGAATGAGTTACCACCAATTCAGCCGAACGCTGTTTCGCCACCGCCTGCGATTGGCTATGTATAGAGAAATCAAACGTCGCCGCCGCCAGCCACCCGCTGAACAACCCAGAGACTTGCTGGATATCGTGATCACGGTCACTGGCCCCGACATTTCAATTGGTCAGCTTAACGACATTTACTTTTCTTTTATTTTTGCCACTGCCGGTTCTGTTGGCTTTATGCTCGGTTGGTCGG
Organism: Phenylobacterium sp.; assembly: GCA_047617105.1. GTDB lineage: Bacteria > Pseudomonadota > Gammaproteobacteria > Enterobacterales > Alteromonadaceae > JABSOG01. The sequence goes on from JBLGCB010000292.1 coordinate 4,117, forward strand.
TTTATATGCTCGGCACCCATCCAAAAATCGCCGCCGACCCAACCATTAAACCCGCTTGGGTAGTGCGTGAAACCTTACGCCTGTGGCCTGTCGCTTGGAATCTGGCTCGCCGCCCCGCGCAAAAACAGCCACTGGCCGATGTCACAGTGACGCCACAAGATTTGGTGGTCGCCTGCCCCTACGCCGTTCACCGAAATCCTGACAACTGGGATGATCCAAACAGCTTTAGCCCACAACGTTGGGATCGCAGAACTAAGCCTGAAGAGAAGCCTGAACAGAAGTCAGCAGAGGTAAAAGACAACACCTTTATACCGTTTGGTTATGGTCAACATATTTGCCCGGCAGCCAATCTATCAATGCAACTGGTCGAAAGTATCCTCATCCAATTGAAACCTTATCAACTGACGGTGAAAGTCACCGACTCACACCTGCTTGCCGATGCTGCGCTGGCACCACCTGCTTTTAGTCTCGAAGTGAGTAAAACATTACAATCCACTGATGCAGCGAAACAATGATAATTCTAATCAAATAAGGAAACACAAAAATGTCCCCTTCTGCCCGAGAAAACTTTATCAAACAAATGTATATAGTGGTAGCTAGTGCCCGGTGAAACAGTGAGTCCCAGCGAGAAGACAGTGTTATCCCGCACTGTCAACTCGCCACAACGCCATTGATTTTAATATCAAAATTGCAAAGAACACTCACATTGCTTATCAGCCCTCATCCATAATAAATCACAGCAACCCCAAAAAAAACCTATAGAAATCAGCCTGATTGCCGATACCAGTTTAATCGCGTCACTAAACAGACATACCACATGAGTCACTGACGCCAACTGATAACGAGCAGGTAATGATGAATTTAAAAAATATTCCCTTCTATTCTAAAGGCATGGCAACCCTGATTTATTCCGTGGCATTACTCACTGCCAGCGGCATCAGTACCTACGCTTATTTTAACATTACCGAACAGCCTGACGCCAAACAACAAGCACAAAATCAGCAGTTATCTAACAATGGCGCTAGCGCCAACACCAGCATCCCCGATGTCGCTCCAGCGATAGTGCAATATGTCGAAGAGCAATTAAGAATCAAGTTTCTCGCTGGCGCGTGGCGTTATGGCGGCATTGATCATCAAAATGGCTTAGTTCAAGCTTATATTCAAATCCCTGACGAGCTGGATTTAGACCCATCCTATCAAGCACAATACATTAAACGTTCGGTATGCCCTGCTCCGCATGATCAGATGTGGTCAAAACTGTCACCCAAGCAATTGAAAATTCACTTGTATACCAATGAAAAAAGCCATAGTGTTTCAACGATTTGTGGATAAGTAGATACACTTGGAGCATTTCACTCATTTTAAAACCGCCAGAACAATCCAACTTACGCTCATAGATGCATATTCCTGCAATAACGTCTCACTGAATCTTCTTCAACCACTGTCACTAATTCGGTGGCGGGTAACTGTAGGATTTTAAGCGAAAACATCCTCTTTCACTTAAATATTCCCAATATGCTACTACAGTTATTGGCACTGTTACAGTAACGCTAGGATCGCACCCCATAAAACGAGGATCACCTACACTGTAAAACCAAAATATCGCCTCAGGAGAAAGAGATGAATATAGAAACATTTGCAGACAAATTTGAACTTAAACCACGCACCTTACTATTGGAATTTATTGAAGAACAAAGTAACAAGCTGAATTTGCCGACTGAAGAAATCCTTAAAGCAATCACCCCGGTGATTAATTCAGAGGCGATTTCAGTGTCGGGTCAAGACGAATTAAACAAAGCTTTACTCGCTAAATTGGCTGATTCAGTGATTAAAGAACAATTTTCCGCTGAATTAGAGAAACTGAGTCGTGGGGTATTGGTTACACCAATGGCCAATTCAGCTTACCAACGGTGCAACGTTTTGCCGCCACTCACCCCGATGCAAAACAATGGGGTTTAGATAAATCAGCATCGACGACATGGAACACCGCCAACTTACCAATAAAAATAAACGGTGGATTTAAAGCAGGTCTCGAATTTGATGTAAAACCTGCCGAGCAAAGCCAAACTCTTTATCAATACGACACACCTCTACCTGACCTTGACCATACATTACGATTGGGCCTTGATATTAGCATCAATGCCGGAGCCAGTGGTGAAGGCAATCTCGGCGCCTTTAATGTTGGCTTTGCTGCCAGTGCGTCATTTGCCAGGTTGAGGCTAATTTACAGAAAAAGTTATCCGCAGCCCTTGACGACGCCATGAAAGAAAAACGTGCAGAGATAGCAACCAAAGTAACCGACAAAATACAAACAGCCAGTGCAAAATCAACCGATGCCGTCAAAAAACTATTGGATCCACTTAAAGTCGTGGGCAGCAAAGTCGATGCGATTGCTGATGATATCAACAAGCGTTCGGCCGATGCGCTGGCCGGCGTAATAAGGAGTTTTTGGGCAGTATTGAAAATATCAAAGATGGCAACCTGTTGGCACCGGGACTGACCAACAGAGCACTGGCGTTATATGACCGGGAAGTGAGAGGAAACTGTACCGCAACCATAAATGTTTCCATGACCATTGAGGCGGCGTTCTACGATAAATTAAAGACACTCAGCGCTGATGAAGCCTTTGATTTGGGCTGTAAAAATTACCTTGACGCGGCGATTAACACAGACGATGAAATCGCGGCTTTTGATTATTTGGTGGCCAATTTCAAAGGGGCCAGTGATGCCCTTGGATTCGTTAAAACCATTGGCGCGAAAAGCAGCATCAGAGGAGCGTCGCAATTATACAATAACAACAACCATCAAAGACAAGAGTTGTTCGTAGACAAACGCATCAAAAGCGCAAAAGATGATTATGGCAAGGTATTGCTTTCAACCAGAACGGTATATGAGTGTGCCAGAGATTTACAAGGCATGGTGAGTGAATTCAATGAAATTGGTCGTATTGCCGGGGTATTGAAACAAAACAAGCTCAGCAGCGTCAGCAATAATAAGGATATTACCGCACTTGAATCCGCCTGTGATAGCTTAAATGAAAAAGTGGATACCTTAATATCGGTCAGAGGGCCTATTTCAGGACTGTTTCAAGAAAGTGTGACTTGGCGAACGCTGGCATTTTTACGCCTGATAAGTTCACTGATTGGGGGTGACCAACCATTGATGGTCGCCACCTTGTCGCTTAAAAAAACCAATGGCGAGAAAACGTTTGTATTAGTTTAATATCGGCAAAAAAAAGATTGCCAATGCCGAGTGAAATACTCGGCATTTTTCCCCGCATAGCTTCGTCTGCCACACCTTGCCGCTGGCTCTCGATCAATCCAAATGCTTAGCCAAAAACTGTTCGATTTGCGATAAAAATAACAGCCGGTCTTTTTCGCGACTCAAATGGTGATCGGTATCTTCCATGGTCACAAATTGAATATTTTTATCTTTATCTTTCATCGCATCAACAAACCGGGTCGCTTGCTTATAAGGCACGCTGCGGTCTTTAGTGCCATGCAACATCAACACCGGTAAGTTCAACTTATCAATATTATGCTCAGGCGAGATATCCGTCAGTTCGGTGCCATCCCCTTTAATATAATGTCTATACCGTCGATAACCAGTATACTTTTTCTGGTGCAGCAAGAAAGATGGCATGTTGGTCACCGCCGCCCCAGCGACAGCACACTTATAGAGGTCTTTACTAACAATCGGTGCCTGCAACGCGGCATAACCGCCATAACTCCAGCCGACGATACAGATTTTATCCGGATCACTAATACCCTGCTTGATTAACCACTCGGTGCCATCATTAATATCATCAATCATCGCCCCACCCCATTGCTGTTTACCTCGGTCCTCAAATTCATCGCCATAACCTGTTGAACCCCGGTAGTTCATTTGCAATACCGCATAACCTCGGGTGGTCAAAAACTGCACCCAATAATCGTATCCCCAATAATCTCTACTGCGAGGGCCACCATGAGGTTGGATCACCGTCGGCAGCTTTTTCGCCCCTTCCATTGTCAACCCGGCAGGTAATGATAAAAACCCGGGGATAGTCAAACCATCCCTAGCCTTATAAGACACCGGATGCATTTTGGCCAGCTTGTCACTGTCCACCAGCGGATACTGCTCGGCGAAGAAAGTCAGGCTGCCTGCCTTAACATCAAAAAAATAATAGCTCCCCGGATTGGTCGGCGAAGAAGTATGGATAAACATGCGATTTTTGTCATCAGAAATCGATTCAACTCGGGCCAGTTCGCCAGCAAAATTACTGGTCAACATCTTTTGCACCGACTGCCAAAAAGTATCCCAATACACCCGGCGGCTATGCTCATCAAAATAGCCATAACCATAAATTCGACCTTTGCGGTCCATCAACAATTCGGTGATATCGGCATTGTCTTGTGCAGCGATACGCTCGCCAAATACGGCTTTTTTGGTATCGTATTTAAAAAAGCCAGTTCGACCTTGGTCGGTCTGTGCCGAGACGTAAATCAACGCTGGGTCGTCTTTATCAAACGCTTCAAAATTAAAGGGCATAAGACCATGAATGGAATCTGCTTTGGCAATGGTTTGCCAACTTTGCTCACTGTGACGCCGAAAAAGC
>JBLGCB010000293.1:0-8669 GCA_047617105.1 Phenylobacterium sp.
CTCGAAAAGTTGCTTGGTCGGATGATATAAAACAAGTGCTTACCGGTCCACCTTAAGTTTGTTCTTCTTTGGCCTCCCGGCCTTTTTCGCCGTCACTTTTTTTCCGGTTAATTTTTCTATTTCAGCGATGAATTTACTATTCCCTAAAGCAAGGCCGGTATTTGTGCTCTTCCTGATGGTGTCGATTAACTTATGATCAATCATTGCTTTAAATAAGCTACGATAATTATCTAAACGTTGCAGTTCGGTTTGTCCCAGGGCCAAATACACCTGATGAGGTGTCAGTAAGCTACTTTTCTTCCCCAAGGCGTTACATTGATAACTGGACCAAGTGTAGTCAGCAGGATCTGCTACCATACCCGCTCTGACGGGGTTCAACTCAATATAGCGATACAACTGCATAAGATAATACTCGGTTTGAACTAGGCAAGACTTATAACGGCCTTCCCATAGAGTGCCGCTGCGCTTATACGTGAAATTAAAATAACCCACATACATTCTGCCAAGCGCTTGCATCATATGACTAATGGCATCAGGTTGGTTAGGCGTACACAGAAGGTGGACGTGGTTCGTCATCAAAATCCAAGCATGAATGTCAACTTCATATCGACTGGAATACTCTTTAAGCCAATTGATATAAGCTTTCATATCTTTTTCTGAGGTAAAACAAACGTGGCGGTTGTTACCGCGCTGAATAATATGTTGGGGAACGCCTATAGGCGCAACTCTTGGTAAACGTGGCATAACATCAATCCTTGTTTCGTGTTAATCTACGGTGCATTTTTAATGCTTCAATTGTGAGTGTAGACCATTACGTTCGGTTTTGAATAACTTTCTGTTGGTATACCGTGCATCATAAACAGCTTGGTCGCTTTCAAATGGCGGCCACAAACTAATATTTGGAGTAAATAATCCTAACTCATTGAAAAATATCGAAATTGTTTTAATCGGGCTCTGACCCCGATTATCCTAAAACCAAGGCCTAGGGTCGGTTTCAGTGTGGTAATAAATTAAGTCAAACCACTGCCGAGCAAGCTTAATCGGCATATAAGGGACTGTGAGCCGACCTGAGGCCAGATAAATATCCAGTGTGGCCAGATGATTATGCCGCTGGATTGGCGACTGACTAATCACTGCCCGCTGGACTTTAAACAGCGCAAATAAGACCTGTTTATTGCCAATAAAACCGCTGCTGATCACGCCATATCCATCTCTCATGCCAAAACGGTATTTCCGCCAACGCCTGACAACCAACGGGTAAAACAGTAGCGGCAGCAACCAGCTGGCGATAAACCACAGACTGACTTTAAAGGTAAATGGCAATGACAGTGCGATGATCGGCAGCCAGACTTTCAATAGCCAAGTTTTTCTGATGTAACCACGGTTAATGGCTGCGGTTGGTATGTGCGTCGGTGCATCGGGGGCCATGATGGCTGTTAACTGCTCACACTGCCGGACCGTTCTGGCTGGCACGATAAAGGGATTTGAGCCTGAGGTTTGACGAAAGACTAGGCTTTCCCGTTGCAATAAGGCACCGATAAAGTTGTTTTGGCGTGAGATCGCTTGAATTTTTGTTAGGTTCAGCGACTCTTCATGAGTATTGAGCAGACCACTTTTACGTTGCAGGGTAGCATCATTTAAGGTCAGCTGATAACGATAGAATCTGATGATGGCAGCACCAATCGATAACAACATCAACACCGTAAACACGCCGATAATCAATGCGATGGCAACGATAACACGCTGCCACAACTGATCGCCGAACAGACCTAAGATCATTTGCATTTTTTCTGGGGTCAGCCATTGATCGAAAATCTTATGGAATTGCAGATAAACACCCGTTGCGAGGGCAAACAACAAGTATATGCCATTATTGGCTAAACCATGACGTATCAGATCACCGATAGATGCGCTGGTCAGCACCTGCCCGGACGGTGAGTTGGCCATCGCTGGTGTGGGGTTTTCGCCTGGCGAGACTTTCAGTTCGCTTTGCCGTTTAAGTATTTGGTCGCGAATATCGTCTGCTAGGTGAGATGATATGCCAGCCAAGTTGGCCTGTTCTGTGTTGGCACCGGCGGTGTCGACCATTAGGGCCACCAAAGCAAAGGGCCGAAAGTAAAATGGTTGGGCAATATTGATGTTCTGAATACGCTCGAAGTGGATCACTCGATGTTGGCGTTTGAACACCCCTTCGTTGATCAACAATTTATTGTCCACCAGTCGGTAACGAAAGAACAGGTATTGCAAAATGGCAGAGACAATCAATGCCCCGCTGATGGCCAGCCCGAGGTAAAGGGCCATGCTGCTTTTATTATCTGAGCTGACGATTAGCACGATTAATGGCATTAGGCTGGGTAGCCCTTGTTTGATGATCTGGCGAATGCTGCGGGCGATATTAAAAATCACCGCGACCAATGACAGCCTATGCCATTTTTCGACTGTCTTTGGTGCTGTCGGTTGGGCTTTAGTCATGGTCATTTTGCTGCTCTTGCGGCATTGGCGACTGGTCTGTTGTATCAGTCGTTTTTTCAAGTATGAATGATCGCAGTGCTTGGGCATCTTCTTCGGGCAATCCGGGGATTTTCAGATCAACAGCGGCCCCTCCGGCGGTAAAACATTTAATGGTCGCAATATGGTATCGCCGCTCCAGTGGACCGTGGGTCAGGTCAATATGCTGTATGCGCTTAAAGGCAACGGCAGTGGTTGTATGCCAAAATAATCCTTGCTGATAGAGTATGTCGGCTTCGCGCAGGGCATAGCAGCATTTTTTGGCACCAAGAAAACTGATGACAAGACTCAGCAGCACCAATATTGTCCAGCCTATCCAGAGCAGCACAATCCACCAATCTTTGTCGAGAATGAAGCTCAGCAGAATCACACCGACGGTGGGGAGTAACCACGGCAAGACAATACTGGTCAGATTAATCCAACGGTATTTCTGATCGAGAGCCGTGAAGGTGACGGCGTCAACCTGAGGTAGTTGATCAATGCCTAATTGGTGATTGGTAAATGTTGTCATGAAAAACTTTCTTTGCGTCTAATGTCAGTTGCTATCATAACGCTTATTGAATTTTTTGCATCTGTTGATCATCATTGGCATCAACTAATAGAAGGAACTACATGTCTACCTTCTAATAAATCAAATTAAGACCTTTATCAGCAGCAACCTTTCTTCGGCAGTATATCTATTTAACATAATAGCCAATTCAACTAAATGGTAATTTATGGGAGTTAAGGCAGAAAAAATACAGTATAGACAGCCATTACTTGATTTTTGCGTTGTCGAACGCTTCTGTGAATGGTGAATAAAGTTTGTACATTGGGTTATATAAACTAAACTTTTACTGGTAGGAATCACTTCGTGGGCTTTGACAAGGTCATCAATATCCAGCACAATTGCGCTACCTTCTTTCAAGCACTGGCCAAAACTGTGGTTAAGATAAGCACCAACTCCCTGACAAACAAAGTTTGCTCGCTGGTATGCCAATATTTACCTCAGGTTCAATTGATTTACCTGTTTGGTTCTATGGCCAGCAACGAACAAAATGCCGATAGTGATATTGATATTGCCGTCATGTGTGATGGTCAACTCGATCCCATTCAACGCTGGGATATTGCCGCAACATTGGCTGACAAATTGGGCAAAGGGGTCGATTTGGTGGATTTGCTCAGCGCTTCGACTGTTATGCAGCATCAAATTACCTGTAAAGGTATTTGCCTGTATGACCCTTTTAACCTGTCCGATAGCTATGCCATACGGGTGTTGTCGATGTATCATGATTTGAATATTGAACGTGCTGATATTTTAAATGATTTTTGGGGAGCAGATAATGGATGATGTTATCACCAACAAACTAACCACCATACACAAATGCTTGCAACGTATTACTACAACTTATCAAACCGCTGGTAATCAATTCGCCACAGATTTTGATCGCCAAGACTCTGTTATTTTAAATTTGCAACGTGCCTGTCAGGCATGTATTGATTTGGCCAATTACACCGCCCGCAAACAACAATTAGGTGTGCCACAAAGCAGCAGAGATAGTTTTCAACTGTTATTTAAAGCCCAATTATTATCTGAAGACGTAGCGACTAAAATGAAAAAAATGGTAGGGTTGAGAAACATAGCAGTGCATGACTATCAAGAACTCAATTTAGAAATAATCAAACATGTCATTGAAAATCACTTGCAAGAATTCAGCGAATTCGCCAATGAAATAAAGGCGATATATAGCCAATAGATTTAAAAACTCTAGGGTCAGGTCTTGAATCGTGAATTGATGATAATTTATTGATTTTAAAGGAATAAAGCAGCAATGTATTTTGATACCATTACCGCTTTATTTGTTGAAATACACATTCAAGACCCCCTGAACTCTATAAAACCTGCTCAACATACTCACCAATATTACGGGTCTTTTGATCAAACTCGACGCCCAACAATACAATGTTTTTGCTGCTATTTTGGTATTTTTGCGCGTATTGTTTGTCGTGGATTTGCGCCATGGCGGCATCGCAGGTGTCGTTTAACTTAAACTCGCTGATGTAGATGGTTTTATCGGTTTGTAATACGCAATTTATCATAGTATTGATGTTGTTGAACGTCCTTGTGGCCCGCCCTTCGCCCATCCCTGGGCTCATCTCATGGGAACACAAACTGCGGGCACTCGTTTGCGTTCCCATTCTCCCAATGTTGGTATTCACCTCAGCTTCAATTTTATAACCGAGCAAGGTCAGGATGGCATAAAACAAAGATTGATAGTATTTCTCATCTTTTAGAGTGATGTTATTAGGGATATTGGCAAAGAATATTTGTAATGTCTTAATAAATGCCGCGATATCGCCATCGTTTAATGCCCGATTAAGATTGTTTATATGTTTGGTATTAACACCTGCTTCGGTATGTCCAAATTGCTCGACAATAGAACGATTTTGGCCAAGGATGGCCTTATGCCAGCTTGCAGGACGCACTAAGCTGGTAGAAGGCATACTTCACTTCATAATTGGGAAAGTCGAGGGTATACAAATCATCTTCGTAGCCAGTAATAGTCAGGTAACCGGTTTGCAGCAGTATCGGCAAGGGGCTGACTTTTTCAGGCTCCATAGACATAAAAGCACCGTCGTCTAATTCAAAATCGTTCATATCCGTCAGGTCAAATTTTCGTTCTTTAATGAGATCAATCAGAAATGTTGGCGTGGCTGTACTAAACCAAAAGTGTCTGAATTTTTGTTGATCGAACAGACTCAGTAATGAATAAGGGTTGTAAACACTCACCGCATCTTCTTCAAAATAATAACCGTTATACCAATGTTTGATTTTGGCCAGTAGCTGCGGTTTATCCAGTGCCCCACGGCTAACCAGTTGATCAATGGCTTCGTTAAAATTGGCTTCCAACTCTTGTTGGGTGATGCCACATAATGTGGCATAACGGCTGTCCATTGAAATATCGGTTAAGCTGTTCATCCCAGAACTATTTATACCAGGGAAAGTCGACACCTTGGCAAACCTTGATACGCCAGTGATAAAAATAAACCTTAAGTGTTTATCGAGCGATTTAACGACAGTATAAAAACCATTGATCACGCTTTTTATCTGACTTAATGTGTCGCTTAACAGGTTATCAAGAATGGGTTTATCGTATTCATCAATCAACAAAATGACTTTACGCCCCGTTTTTTCCTGGATTTTGGTCACCAATTCATCAAAACGTTGTTCGTAACTGTCAATTTCAAGTTCAATGTCTTAGGTTTTAGCGTATTTATTGGTATTGTTGACGATATAGTTTTCAACATCATTGGCTTGTGTGACACGAACCGAAATGTCGGACCACTTTGAAAATTCCATTTAAATAACTGGCTAAGCCGTAAAGTCATAATCCGTATCAGCAATAGCCAAACCTTCAAACAGTTCTTTTTGCCCGCTAAACAACGCTTCAAAGGTCGAGATCAACAGAGATTTACCAAAACGACGAGGTCTGAAAAGAAAGTAAATTTTACCTGTGGTGATCAAATCATGAATAATCGCGGTTTTATCGACATACACATAGTCCTCTTCACGAATTTCAGAAAACGTTTGAATGCCAAGGGGATATTTCAGCGGGAGGGTCATCGTAGGTCCAGCAGTGATCAATAGTGCTGGTAGTAAAAATCCGACACCCAGGATTGGCAAGCGCCAGGCTATTGCAGCTGGTTTGTTTTATGGTAACTTAGGCAAGCAATATCACAAACTGGGCAAAAACCAGCAAAGGAGTCACTTGTTTAAGGAGATTTTTTTAAGTGCCAATGGTTATCTAAGCCCAGGTAATTTTGAACTAATGAAAACAGCTTAGAAGGGTGTCCATTTTTACTGGTAGGGATCAGTATAGCATCCGGCAAAAAAACTAGTCACCTATTACCGTGTAAGAGCTGATCCAACTTTTTAACCATATAGTGACTTAAGGGCGTATTCAGGGTCTGCATCTACCAGTTTTAGCAAAGCTCGCGCAGGGCCTGTAGGTTGTCGGCGACCTTGTTCCCAGTTTTCTAATGTGCGCTTACTAACACCAATCATTAATGCAAAACGGTTTTGAGTGAGTCCGGTCTTTTCCCGAATGGCTTTTACCTGTGGTTCGTCAAAATGAAATTCCCTGGAAGGTTTTTTGTCACCAGCAATAATGGCGTCAACTTCCTCAACACTGGCTAGCAGCTCGTTAAACATTTCTTCATTCATCATTCCACCTCTGTACAATTTTTTTCAGAGCCGCGACTTGCTCTGGTGTTAAATTTTCTTGCTTCGCTTTAGGGTAAGCATAAACCATATATACTTGATCGTCTGAAACCATCCAATAGTATATGGCACGAATACCGCCACTTTTGCCTCGACCTTCCAGTTTCCAGCGAATTTTGCGCAAACCACCACTATCTTTAATAAGCACTCCCAAGTCAGGGCGCTGTATAATTGCAGCTTGTAGCGCCCGATATTCATCATCACTCATTAGTGCTTTAATGACCTTGGTAAAGATAGAACTTTCTGCAAAAACCATTATAATCTCAAAAATACGCCAGTGACGTATTCATGCTAGCATATGATTTGATTAATGACGATCTCCCTGTTGACTTATTTTATTCCATTAAGTTTGATAGTCGGCTATTGGGTCAAGAATACAACAGAAAAGATGATTGTTTTATTTAGCGAGGCTTGAATTCAGATAATGAAGGTACGGACAGAAGTGGCGGTGTGAAAAGTTAAAGCCGTAAACTGATATAAACCTAACAAGCCATAACGCCCGCTTAAGCGGACAAAAATTGTTGGTTATAATGTGGAGCGAAGCGGAACCTAATTGTTTTGTTCCGTTTAAAGAGCTTGTTAGCCTTCTTTTTTAGCGAGTAATTCTATTTAAGTTGTACATATTGATATATTTACTTTGATTCCGTTCATCGTAATCAACAATATCAAGTTTGAATTGATGAGAATGGACATACGCTTCACGAACCTTTATACCAAGACTTCTACATTTTTCATAAACCTCTTTTTTTGTAACCACAGGCATTTGGCAGCCTAATATTATTGATTTTATCATTTTTGGTTCTAGAGGATAGAAGTACATACCTGACTTCGGAGGAACTGTAGCTAGGTCAATAGGCAATAACAAACGATGCTCTTGCTCATATCCCCACTCTGGTGATTTAACAAACCATGATTCAGTATCGTATTCAAGTTCACTTGGTTCAATGTAAGTTGGACGCTCAAGTGTATATTTAACTTTTCGTAATTCACCTATATTTTGATAGTGATCGTCCATTGTTTTGCCAAAAAATTCAGTAGCGTTTTTATATTTCCCATTAAAAAAATCAGCAGTCTTATCAAGCTCTATACATATACCTTCATGATTATTAGCGTAGTGAGCCCACATCAAAAGATTGCTCTCTTCGGAAGCAAAACATAACACTCCAACACTTGCTCTAACACCGGCTTGTGCGTCCCAAGCCATATCGTAATATGCAGCTCCATCAGATAATGTACTAGAAAGTGACATGATTAAATCATACTCTTCTTTATCCACGGAACTTAGATAATTACCCATAACCATTTCAAATGGGTCATTAAACTCACCAAAACGAGATAATTTTAAAAAGAAATTATCAAAGAACTCAGGTCTATATTGTGTGTATTTGAAAACTGACGTCACAAATTAACTCCATGTGAGATAGAAGGCTAACGCCAAAATAAGCGGCGGGCAAAAGGGGCGCGTTTTTTGCATCGCAAAAAAAGTGACGCTCTTGACCGTCGGCTTGATTTTTTTGTTAGGTTTTATTGCAAACAAATATTGGATTGCCTATCTCATCAGCCAACCTACAGTCTAAATAGCTTCCCTCAAAGGTATTTTTAGCATACAAAGGGGCATTCAGCTATAATTATTAATCGTTCGGTATTACTTCATCGATGTTAAATAGTAAGCAATATCAAGTAGTTCGTCATAAGACTTGATAGACCCAGTTTCTACACGATACTTACCATTAACAATAAGTGCTGGAACTCCTGTCAAAGGGGTCATGTCAAAGGGGTGCAGATCTGCCTCTGAGCAGGTAAATCAATAAGTTACGATTTGGAAACTCAGGAAGGTGGGTCATTTTTCTTGCTTTTACTCGAAATAATAAATTCAGCGGTCAAGTTACTTCTCTAATAA
>JBLGCB010000294.1:0-8639 GCA_047617105.1 Phenylobacterium sp.
GGTCGCATTTAAATTCATTGGGTTCGTTCCCGGTGTTATTTGCGGTGCCGGGAAATCATGATTTACAGCGACCTAATCCTAAAAATCCAGCGGCGCGAATGTTAACAATGTGGGAGCAGGCCACAGATATTCATGATGAGTTATGGCAAGAGTCCGATTCTGAATATCGCAAATTGATTGAACAGGCGTTTACTAACTATCAGCAATGGTGGCAAAGAACCCCATTGAGGCAAAAGCAGGGCATTGCGCCCGGCTTATTACCGGGTGACTTTAGTGCCAGTTGGACAAAGGACGGTCTTAATATTGGCTTGGTGGGCCTTAATACCACTTTTTTGCAGCTCGGTGGCGGTGACTATCGGAAAAAACTGGCTTGGGATAGCCGCCAATTACATCTGGTATGTTCAGAAGATAGCGCCGCTTGGACCAAGCAGCACCATGCGTGTTTGTTAATGACCCATCAGCCACCAGAGTGGTTAAATAGCGACTCTCGTGAGCGGGTTTATGGTGAAATTAATCCTGCCGGGCGTTTTGCGGTGCATCTGTTTGGCCATATGCATGAAAATGCCATTCGTAACAGCAGTGCCGGTGGTGGCGAAACCTTACGTTATTGGCAAGGTAGCTCGCTGTTTGGGCTGGAGCATTTTGGTGATGAACAGGCGTTACGGTCTCATGGTTATGCTGCGGGTCGTATTGAAGTGAACAAAGCGGGTAAAGGTTATCTGCGTCATTGGCCGCGCAAAGCGGTGGCAGATAAAGTCAATGGCTGGCGTTTTGAGCCTGACCGAGATAGCGGCGTTTTAAATAAAGATGATGGCACCAAACGTGACAAGATCAAATTATTACAACCTTGGTCGCAAGGCCACGAAGGCCACGAAGAGCAGGGGGCGCAACCAGCTAAGGTCGATTTTGCCATTGGCCAAAGTGAAGCCAGATATAAACAGACGTTTTTGCACCAATACCAAGCGGCGATGTTAAGAGAGTCAGATATTATTCGTCTTAGCGGTTTGCCAGAAGGCGATAAAAACCTGGTGATGCAAAAGATTTTGCTGCGTCAGCTTTATGTGCCATTACGGATGAGCATTGAAATCAATCGCGATGAAAACATCGATAACCTAGCGCAGTTGGAACAAAACCGTGAGTTTAAGCGGCTGTCAGATGCAGGACGGAATGTCACAAGTAGCCTGAAGCAAACCTTACAGCCTGTAGCAACTCGATTGGCGCAAGCCCGTCGATTGGTTATTTTGGGCGATCCCGGTGCGGGCAAAACCACCTTATTACGTTGGCTGGCCACGGCGAATTTATTGCGTTTAACCAACGATCCTGATTTAGCCCAGTTGCCTGATATTGACTCTTTACCCGCAGAAACCTGGTTGCCATTGGTGGTGCGTTGTCGTGAGTTGGCGGTCGAAAATTGCACCTTTGATGAGATTTTACAACAAACCTTACGCAAGGCTGAACTTGCAGCGGGCGAGTTAGAAATGGGGTTATTAAAACAGGAGTTAACCGCAGGTCGGTTGCTGTTATTGATTGATGGTTTGGATGAAATCACCGATCCCACCCAACGAGCCCGTTTTTGCGCCCAGTTAGAGCGAATAGCCAGTGCCTACCCCAAAGCGCCGATGATAGTCACCTCGCGTATTGTCGGTTACCGAGAGATGCATTATCGTATCGGTGAAGGTTTTGAACATGGGGTGTTGGCCGAATTGTCTAAAGACGATAAGGATGATTTTATCCGTCGTTGGTGTATTGTTACTGAAAACAAAGAACGACAAGCCAGCGCGCAGGCTGAGTTGATAGCGGCGGTGCATGTCTCTGACCGCATCGAACGGCTAACCGGTAATCCGATGTTGCTGACGACCCTGGCCTTGGTGAAAAGAAAGGTCGGTAAATTGCCGACCCGGCGCAGTGAGTTATATCGTGAGGCAGTAGCTGTATTGCTAAACTGGCGCTCTGAGTTGGATACCCCGCTTGATTCGCGCGAAGCACATCCGCAGTTGGAGTATATTGCCTATGAAATGTGTAAACGTGGTGTGCAGCAATTACGCGGGGATGAATTAATTGATTTATTGGATCGGGTTCGTAGAGACTATCCTAATATTCGTCCGATTCACCAGCGTACGCCTGAACAGTTTCTGGCGTTGTTGGAGGCGCGTACCGGGTTAATTGTTGAAGTCGGTGAAACCAAACATAATGGCCAGATGTTACCTGTTTATGAATTTCGCCATTTGACTTTTCAGGAATATTTGGCGGGTCTGGCGTTGGTTGAAGGGCATTTTCCCAACTATGATCGCAGTTGTACCTTGGGGCAAAGAATTGCGCCGCTGGCTGGGCAAGTTGTGTGGTCTGAAGGAGAGGATGAAGGTTTGGAAGTCACTGAAAACTGGCGTGAAGCGTTACGGCTTTGTATTGCTTGTTGTAATGATGAACTGGTGGATGAGGCGATGTTGGCGATATTGCATCCATTGGCGGGAGAAGATGAAGATCGAATTCAAAAACCCAGAGCGATATTGGCATTGTTATGTTTGGCTGATGAGCCGAATGTGACTCAAGTGGTTGGTATGGAGGTTATTGAGAAATTTGTTGGCGTTTTAGATGAGTTCGACAGCGATTTTGGTGGAACTAACGCTCTTAAAGCGGCAAGGGAGTTGGTTGTTTCGGATTGGAAGCATCCGCTTGTTGAGTATATAGCAGAGGAATTTATTCGACTGGACTCTGATGAATCCCGCGGCGATGTAGGTTCCTTCTTATCTAAAATAATTACTGTGGATATAGTTAACGATAAAGTTACTCCAAAAAATTGGATTGAACAACAGGTTATCAATTTGCAGGGAAATGAAGTCACAGCGATTAATGCGGCTTTGGCTATTATGCAAGTTGCGTTTAACCAAAAGGCGCAAATGACAGATGGTTTGGTAGAAGGGCTATTGGCATTAATCAATAAAACAGCTGCATCGGCACATTCGGGGAGTTGGGCTCTATTTATGTTATCGGGAGGGTTTTTAAATAAAGGTGTATGGCAACCAAAAATAAGGGAATTGGAACAACTTGTTGCTTATTTAAGCCGTCCGGCTGCTGATGCGGAAGCGTTAACCTATATCGCATGGATTATTAAAAATCACCCAACGAAAAAAGCGCTGGAGCCTTGCTTAGTATTGTTAAAACATTGCCATACAAGAACACGGCAGGCTGCTGTCGATGCCCTTGGCGCTATCAAAGATCCTCGCGCAGTAGAACCTCTAATTGAATTGCTTACTGATAGAGAAACGAGCGTTCGTAGATCTTGTTTAGGCGTATTGGCTAACATTAATGAGGATCAAACTGACGTTAAATTATTATCTCAGTATATTAATGGGATGCTGCCTTGGCTAGACCCACAACAGCCGATTGGCCAAGCTCACATTAACAAAGCTGCAAAAGTATTGAAAATACCCAAAGCAGAAGTCATCAAACGTTTGACCAGATTAGCCAAAAAATACAACCTAACATTGGCGCTGTGATCTACCTCATTTACCTACCCCAACACCCACCTCAATAAACTGCGAAGGCGCACAACCATATTGTGCGCTGAAACAGCGGGTAAAATAAGAATGGCTGGCAAAACCCACCTCCAATGCCACGGTGCTGCTTTTCATCCCTTGGCGCAATAATTGACATGATTTTTCTAACCGATAGCGACGTAAATAATCGCTAGGGCTCATATCGACAATGCCTTTTAGCTTGCGGAATAACTGCCGATTGCCCATCGCCGCCCGCTTGGCGATATCTGGCACTGTGGTTTCGTGATTGGTGTATAGTAGTTCGATAATATCGTTAATCTTGCTTAAAAAGGCTTGTTGTGCCGCCAGTTTAAGCGCGTCAGAGCTGGGAGTATCCGGTTGTACTGGCGTTGCTAACCGGGGTGGCTGCTCAAAAACGGTCTGATTAAAACGGTCACGCAAAATATCACGAATGGCCAACAGGTTGTCTATTCTGATCAGCAGTTCTTGGGTATCAAAAGGTTTGGTGAGGTACTCATCGGCTTTTTCAAGCCAGCCTTTAAGCCGACTTTGTTTGTCATCTCTGGCGGTCAGCAGTATCACCGGGATATGGCTGGTGCGCTCATCAGATTTAATCGCTTTGGTGACCTCATAACCATCCATTATCGGCATCATCACATCGCTAACGATAATATCAGGAATAATGGCATACGCCCGCTCTACCCCAGCCTTGCCGTTGGCCTCAACCACACATTGATATTGTCCAGACAAAGACTGATAAATATAGTGGCGCATATCTGGGTTATCTTCAATGATCAGCAAACTGGGCCTATCGTCATGGCTCGAGTCCTCAACGTTGGCTACTGTTGACGGTTCGACGATTTGACCGCTGAAACTCTCCAGTTCCAACGCAATCAACTCTTGATTCAAACCGCTGTTAGCGGCCTTTTTATCTGCGCTGCTATCAGCATTCACGGTCGGCAATATCACTGCAATAGTGGTGCCTTGACCCAATTCACTGTGCAGGTCGATTTTGCCCTGGTGTGCTGTCACCAACTCTTTGACCAGCGCCAGCCCAATACCGGCCCCGGTGACCTTTTCGCTGCGCGCGTCCATCACCCGGACAAAACGCTCAAATACCGCTTGTTGTTGGTCTTTGGCGATACCGATGCCGCTGTCGGCGACCTCAATACGAACCTCACCTGCCACAGCCTTGGCCCGTAGCTGGATATGACCACCCGCGGGGGTATACTTAAGCGCATTAGACAGTAAATTCAGCATGATCTTTTCTAGGCCATCCTGGGTAAAGTGCAGATAAACCTCGGCAATCGGTTCAATCGTCAGCTCAATCTGTTGCGCCGTCGCCAAATCTTGAAACGATTGGCCCATTAAATCTAATAACGGACGTAATGCCACCACCGATTTGTTAGTGGTTTGCTGCACTTTGAATTTTTCCATTTGTAATAGCTGATCAACCATGCGTAACAACCTAAAACCGTTGCGTTTGACCGTGGTGAGTTTGTTTTTGGCTTCATCGCTGATGTCACTGTTGAGTAATTGACCGACCGGCCCCAGCACCAGGGTTAATGGGGTGCGAAATTCATGGGAGACATTGGCAAATTCATCATTTTTTTGCGCCAGCAACTGTTCAACGGTGTGCTTTTCTTGATTGAGCGCAGCGGTACGTTCATCCACCGACAATTGCAGCTGATGCGCTCTTTGGTTTAACGCCGCGGTGCGGTAGCGATAAAATGCGCCAAAACTGCCCAGCAGGGTCAACACATAAGCCGCATAAGCCCAAGGGGTTGCCCAAGGCGCGGGGGCAACGTTTAGTTTGATGGTACTGCCGCGTTCATTCCATAGCCCATCTTTATTGGCGGCCTTAAGACGAAAGGTATATTGCCCGGCAGACAGGTTGGTATAAGTGACTCGTCGATTGGTCGCGTCGGTATAATTCCAGCTTTGATCAAAACCATCCAATTTATAAGCAAACAGATTACGGGCCGAGTCGGCGTAATCAAAAGCACTGAATTCAAACCCAAACACATAATCTCGATGGCTTAAATCTAACTGCTGGGTCAGCCCTATGGCCTGGGGTAATTGAAATGACTGATACGAACTTTGAGGTTCAACAAGCTGGTTAAAATGATGAAAAGCGGTCAAAGCGACTTTTGGCCCCTGCGGGTTTAAGCGAATATTCTGGGGATAAAAGCGGTTAAAACCTTTGCGGCCGCCAAAAATGAGTTGTCCATCTGGGGTTTTAAAAGCTGAACGAATAAAGAAATTATCACTTTGCAAACCATCGCTGGCCCTGAACAGATGAGACTTGGCTGTTTGAGGGTGATAACGCAATAAACCATGGGAGGTGCTTAACCACAAAAAACCAAAATCATCGGCGACGATGGCATTAAACTGGGCAGTGAGGTGTAAAGTGGCCAGATCATAGACTTTGTTTTTGCCACCGGTGCGCAAGTCAACTTGGTATAATCCGCCATCGGTGCTGCCGAGCCAGGCGGTTTGACTTTCATCAATAACCATCACCCTAATCGGCAATGCCGCTGATGCGGCCCAAGGTTTTAGGGTCTGTTGCTCAGGGTCAAAAAACGCCAGCCCTTGGTCGGTCGCCAACCACAACTTGCCCTGTTTATCTTTAACGCCAGCGTACATTCTACTGTGTTGTAAACCAGGCTCTGTCGCAGCGACTTGGCTAAAATCGCCGCTCGGGTTTTGCATATACAAGCCGCTGATGGTGGCGACCAGCAAACGTTGATGGTTATCTTGAGTAATGAAATTAATGTTGGCCTGACTCAGCGCACTGCCGACCAAGTTGAAACTATCATTGTTGCCATCATATTTTGCCAAACCTTTACCCAAGCCCAACCATAACTGGCCTTGGTCATCTCTATATATCGCCTTTACGTTGGGGTAGGGCACTGACCTTGGCACTGACATTGCCCCTGATTTTTCCCCTCGAGCATCGGCGCGGTACACTTTACACTCAGCAGTATTGGTATCTAGGTGTACTAAACCATTGTCGGTGCCTAACCACAACGCCGTGCCGTTCTCGGCATAAATGCTGTAAATCGCCGCACTGGGCAGACAAGCCACGCTGTCACTACCGTCATGGTATAAACCAAACGCCAGACTTTCCATAGGCACGCGGCTGACGCCAGCATCAAAAGTACCCGCCCACAACACGCCACCAGCATCCCAGAGCAGCGATAGCACCAAATCATCGGCCAAAGTAAATTGATTACCCTTATCATAGCGGTACTGCGCCACCTTATTGTCTGCACTGATATGATACAAACCTTGAAAAGTACTGCCCGCCCATATCGAACCAGCTGAACCTTGGGTCAGTGATACTATTCGCGAAGGGGATGGTTGCGCCAAGTCAACTGCCAGTATTTGCTCGGTGGTGATGTCATATTTAAATAACCCTTTGGTGGTTGCTATCCAGATATTGCCAGCGTCGTCCTGTAATAGTGCCCGGCTCGAAGGTGAAGTCAAACCCGGTAATTCAATGGCAGTAAATTGCTGTTGTTTATCATTAAAAAGATAAATCCCGGCTTCTGTCGCCAGCCACAATTGACCGGTCGCCGATTTAAGCAGCGCCCTGATACCCGCAGTTGGAAAATGATGTAATACCTTGGCGCTTTGACTGTCGAACAAGTCTAGTCCTAAACTGGTACCCACCCATAAGGTGCCATCATCATTGCCCAATAATGCCCGCACCGAATTGGCACTTAAACTGTGTTGATCATTGGCTTGATGTTGATAATTGGCGAAGGTTTGTTGCTGTTTATCGTAGCGGTTTAAGCCGCCTCGATGGGTGGCTACCCACAAGGTATCCGTGGCATCAAGGTACAATGCCCGGATATAGTCGTCTGACAATGCCCCAAGTTGGCCCTTGGCATAGAAGTTTTTGAAGCTGTAACCATCATGGCGAGATAATCCCTTGTAGGTGCCGAGCCAAATAAAACCCTGATTATCCTGAATCATGGCGGTGACGCCGTTGCTAGCTAGGCCATCACCCACCGACAAAGTATTAAAACGCGGGGTTGGTTTTAGCCCATCGGCGGCATAAGCCGGACGGGTTGCCATGAATAGGTAGGCCATTAACACCAGCCACTGCCACAAAATTTTTGATTTAATTGCCTAAACTCCAACACAAGAACAAGCGCTTATCATATGAAATTAGCGCCAACTTGTGAAGTTTAAACTAGGACCAAGCGCTTAAAGTTTTAGAACCAATTGGCGTCAATCAGCACCGAACATTCTCTGACATTGTCGGGTATAAAGCGTTTGTCCATGTTGGTGTGATCATGCTGCGCTGGATCCTCTGGCGCCTGTACCTCTGGACAAATCACCTGGGTAATATAGAGCTTACTGTAAAATATCTCGCCATGAACAGAATAAACACACGCCCATAAACCGTTGGGTGAAATCGATTGGGGCGCGTCGACTTTATTGCTCAATGGTGCGCTTGTTGCCATAAATGGAGTTATAGACAAGATAGCCAAAAGTGCTGGTAATAAAAATTTTTTCATTTTGATTTTCCCTTAAAATTTATCGTGTATCACTGAAGTTTAAATCCCTCTTTTAACTGTTTTGGGGGGATTTAATTTTGCTGTATTCAGTCTGCGCCAACAAGGCAAATAAAAAAAGCAAAAAAGTTTTAACTCAGTGGACAAAAGTTTGTACACAGTGGACATTATGTTATTAATCAATGATTTACAGAGGTAATAACAACAAAATAGGCCCGATGGGCGAGAACTGGCCATTGGCGGATAAATTCAGCTGCAAAGGTGATTTAAAACAACCGTAAGCTATTGTTTTTATTGTATTAGTCCAATCTGTGAAAGCTTTAGTCTAATGGCTGAAAAGCATTTTTCTGTCAAAACGTTTTGTTTCGCTGCATGATGATTTGGCGTCACTTGCTGAGCACCATCAAATCACCAAACAGTGATAAACAGTGAGTGAAAAACATCAAACTATTTAGTATATCGGAGCAACAAACATGAAACAATTATTGATCAAAACAGCCGCCTTTACCCTGTTAACACTAACTACCGGCATGGCAGCAGCCACTGAATACACCAGATATAGCAACCCCTATGCAAGATTGGTTTGCACCACGCCAAGTACTTGTGGCACCTACAG
>JBLGCB010000295.1:0-8615 GCA_047617105.1 Phenylobacterium sp.
TGGATAGACCTAAACGCTGACGGGGTATCAAGCAGCGATGAAATGCGTTCTTTTCAATCTATTGGCATTACCCACCTTGATATTAGGTCAAAGGAAAATAATCGCGTAGATGACGCTGGAAATTGGCTCCCCATGTGGTCTTGGGTCACTGCTGGCAATAAAAAATATAAAATGATCGACGTTTGCTTTAAAAGTTTGTAATTCGACTCAATTACATAAATTGCTTAGAAACCCCCTCTTCAATCAAAATCTTAAAATGCTTCAGCTTTTGACCATCAAACTCCACCAAACCAATGTTGCTTTTGGCAATTAAAATTTGTTTGCGGGTCTGTTGTAATGCTTTATGTTCAATCTCTAAGCGCCGGCGTTTGGTAAAAATATTGACCGGACTGGCAGCAAAATAGAGCATTCTTTCGAGTCTGTCGAAGGTGTTAATCATCCGCTGCGGAAATTCATTTTTTAACCCACTGCTGGTCAATTGCCAAATCAGGGTGGAATCATCGTCAAATCGTTGTCTGGCACTAAAACAAAACGAATAATGTACGTCACCGGATAACACCACGATTTCTGACGGCGTATCAATGCGGCGGAAAATATCCAGCAGCTTTTTCGCCGAACCTGGATGGGCCATCCAATTTTCGGCGTCTACTGCCAATTCATGGCCGCAAAAGGTGAAAATCCGTTGAATGGTTTCAATCAGCTTAACACCAAAAATCGGCGCGGCTGAAACAATAATGCCCGCCTCCTGATTGACTAGGGTATTTTCAAGATGGCATAAACGTTCCCAATCCATCAAACCCGATGGGTTCTTTAATGATTTTTCAGAACGCCAACGATGGGTTCGGGTATTGAGCACTATCATGGTCGGATTCATTTCGACTTCATAATGCCAATACGGAAAGCTCAACATTAATTGCTCAACCTCAACCACCTTATCCTGATCGGTATGGGTCAAGGAACTTTCAATCAATTCAATAAAATCGGGGTCAAAACGCTCTGGCGTGTTGCCCCAGCCCTGAAATAACCAATAACTTAGCAACGCGTTACTAATAATTCGCTTACTCAGCGGGTTTGCGTAAACATTTTGCTCCCACTGCGCGGTTAGGTTCCAGTCATCGGTGACGTCATGATCATCAAAAATCATGTAGTTTGGGATATGTGCCATCAACCGTCTGACCTGCCCTAGTCCGCCAATAAAATCTTTAATCGCCAATAGTTCGCGTTGGTATTTGAGATTATTGGCTCTGGTTAATCCTTCTGGCAAGGTATTGATCACATCATCATCGAGCAGAGTCCAGCAATCCGGACTCCATACCAGCATATACATGCCAATCATTTCGGCCAAGCTGATGGTATGATTTTCTGATTTCACCGATGAGAACACTGGTAATGTTTTGCGCAGCCCTATTTTTCGAAATAAACGACGGCTCTTGAAGGTGACCCTAGGCAATATCTCTTTGCGATTATAATAAGTGCTCGGATTCTGATGTAAAAAATCACTGTGAGTGATCACTTCACCCGGCAACTCTTCATCGGGTAATGCCAAAATATCGCCCAGCGCATGAATCGCTTTAAGCATCGGACCAGCCACATCATCAAGATAAACCTGATCGCCGCCATGAACCAACACACAGGGCCTTTTAGTGACATCCGAATGGTTTTCACCGATGTAGTGATCGGCCACCACCAGAGTGTCTTTACTGGGATAATGAGGATTACGGCAAGAACCGAATAGCAGCGACTTAACCTGAGTAGGAATAAAAAAGCTTAGACTTTGTCTACCCGGATAAAATACATCCGGCACCAGTTGCTGTAACGAAACCTCAGGCGCTTCACCATCCCTTTCACCTTCAAGAAAGCGCATATCATAATGAATCAGCTGGTCTTTGGGCAGTGCTTGCTCGACAAAACAACTGATAAGGTAAATATGCGCCAAAGGTGATAATTTCACCGACTGGCTTTGAATGCGGCAGTTCAGTGGCTCAGATAAGTCTGCGGCCAGTGAAAATTGTGGAGTAATATCAACGGGTTTTGAGGTGACTAACCACAGCGTGACTTCTGAAACGGTGGTTTTGCGTAAAATTGGCCCGGCCAGAATCAACGGCAAGGCCGTTGATGGGCTGTGGCTATCAGAGGATGAATTAACGTTGGGCACGACTAAACAGCGTAAAGAAGTTTTCGGTGGTTTGCTCGGCTAGGGCTTCAAGGGAAATATCTTTGAGATCGGCAACAAATTCTGCCACTTCACGGACAAATGCCGGTTGGTTTTGCTGGCCACGATGCGGCACTGGGGCCAGGTAAGGTGAATCTGTTTCAACCAGTAAGCGGTCAAGTGGCACTTTTTTCACCACTTCGCGCAACGCACTGGCATTACGAAAGGTGACAATGCCAGAGATAGAGATATAAAAACCCATCTCAATGCCCTGCTTGGCCATATCCCACTCTTCTGTGAAGCAATGAAATACGCCACCGGCCTTATCAGCATTGTGTTCGCGCATAATCGCTAGAGTATCGTCCTGAGCGCCACGGGTATGAATAATCAACGGTTTGTCGAGTTGATTGGCAGCCTTAATGTGCTGGGCAAAAGAGGTTTTCTGAATTTCTTGGGTTTCTTTGGCATAAAAGTAATCGAGTCCGGTTTCGCCAACGGCAACCACGTCGTCATTATCCGCCAGAGAAAGCAGCTGGTCGTATTCAAACACTTCCTCTTGATTCAGCGGATGTACGCCACAAGAAGCAAATACGTTATCAAAAGGTTTGATGGCTTCCATCATATGAGGAAACTGGTTTAAATGTACACTGACGCATAAGAAGTGGCTAACACCACAGTCCATGGCCTTATTAACCACACCATGAATACCACCGTTGGCTTCATCAAAATCTAACCGATCGAGATGACAATGAGAATCAACTAACAAAAAACGCTCCCCGCAATATAAAAATTCAAAAGAAATCAAACGTTCGACAGTGTAACGTATTGGTTTTGTTTGGACTATTGTTTTGTTGGTTTTTAGATCCGTTGTAAGGTTCTATTCATTAATTAAGATATCTGCCGGGAGTTCCATCGGATTGTGATAGCCTAGCTCAAGTAACTTGATATGATTTGGAGAGATTTTTTGAAAATGTAGCACCCAATCAGACACCTGATATCGACCGTGCCAAGTATCTTCAAAATAAGGGTCGCCTATATGAGCGTGCCATAGTTGATACTTTTGCGCTTTCGCGACGATGACAGCTCGATTCGACACAGCCTCTGGGACTTTACTCGACGGACCTAACTTACCTTTCCACCCCCAAAGACCCTTATGTTCAAAATGCTCAATAAAATCATCAACTCTGTCAACGGTTGTTGCTGAAAACCTGTCATTATAATAGCTCAGAAACGTAGCACCAAATTCGATTACTCGTTCTGTTGTTGTGTTGTTTTTGCCCATTCCTTGCGTTGCTCCCGGGTTAATCCTGGTGGCATTTGATAAGAGCGTTCCTTGGTCAAAGCTGCCAATCTATCGACATCATGACCTGTCAACGCTCTCTCTTCTTTAGGAGTGTTCATTACTTTAGCTGGCATAATTTTACACCCTCATAACTCTGTATCATAACTACATACTGTCCATTATAGCTTGATTTAGTGATTATGCAATCAACCACAATATCATCCTAAATCAACTATTCTGTGCCGCCCACTTATTCACATGAGCCTTCAAAGTCTCGACATCGCGGTTGATTTCTTGATGAAAATCCATCAACTGCTTTTCTAAAAACTCCCATTTCGGTGTTTCATTTCTCTCAAAATCTTTGGCTCTAAGCTGAATAATCGCCAGCCCGACAGAACCTGCCGCGCCTTTGAGTTTATGGGCAGACGACTGGAATTCTTCAAGGTTACGTACCACCACGGATTCAACCATTTTATTTAAATAACTCGGCAACAACTGCTCAAATAATTCAATACTTTGTTTAAATGCGTGCGCACCGAGGGTTTCGAGATAGTCTTTTAAGGTTTGTTCGTCGAGAATGGGTTGCACCGTAGTGGCGGCCGGTTTTGGCGGGGCTTTGCTGCTGACGCTTTGAACGGGTTTTTGCTCAAATAATTCAGCAAGCATATTGTCAAGTTTCTGCGTATTGATTGGTTTCGCCAACGCACCCTGAATATTGATGCCACGCAGTTGCTCTTGTGCTTTGCCGACATTGGCGGTTAATGCCACAATCACCAAATTGTCAAAATGACTGTCAGCACGAATAATCCGGGCAATTTCATCACCGTTCATATCCGGCAGCTTCATATCTAATAACACTAAATCGATATCATCTTCGGTCTCGACCAACGCCAGCGCTTCTTCACCGTCTTCTGCCCAAATCACTTCATGACCACGCTGCTCTAGTAGACTTTTGGCGATTCTGGCATTGAGCGGCACATCTTCGACCAGTAACACATTCAGTTGGCGAATTTCATACACTTTATCTTCGGGTTTGCCCGAGATTTCTACTGGCAAGGTGACAATAAACTGACTACCGATATTAATTTCACTGCTGACCTTAACCGTGCCATCCATTTTCTCGACCAAGGCTTTAGATACCGCCAAACCAATGCCTGAACCCAACGCATTCAATCCCTTGTTATCGCCGCCTTTGTAATACAGGTTGAAAATGTTGGCGATATCTTCCGGCGAAATACCAATCCCGGTATCTTTAACGGTGAAACGCACTTTGTGCTCGCCATCATCATCAACAAACGCATCAAGGGTGAAACCAACGCTCCCCTGCTGAGTAAATTTGACCGCGTTATTGATGAGGTTCCATAACACCTGACGCACTCGGGTTGGGTCAACCATGCCGTAAACATCGACATCACCGTTAATGGTGAAATCAAAGGTAAGCCCTTTTTCCTCAGCGATAAGACAACCAAAGTTAAGCGTGTCGGTAGCAAAGTCATGCAGATAAACCGATTGACGCACAATGTCGACTTCATTACGGTCAACTTTATCCAAATCAATAATGTCATTAAAGATATTGCCTAGGGTCTCGGCACTACTGAATACCGTTCTGGCACAACTGCGTTGCTGTTCATCCAACGATGATTCCAGCAAAATACGGGTCAGACCAACAATGCCATTGAGCGGTGTTCTGAGTTCGTGGCTTAAGGTAGCAATAAAATTACCTTTGTCGAGGTAGGCTTTTTCGAGCGCTTGTTCAGCCAGTTTACGGGCGGTGATATCACGACCAAAACCGAGTAAACCAATGTAATTACTGTTGGAATCATAAAACGGCACTTTGCGCATTTCAAACCAAGAGACACTACCATCGGACATTTCGTATTCTATATCCAGCGTCACGGCAGACTGACTGGCCGACACTTCTTGGTCGGTGAGAATGGCTGAGGATGCCTGGTTGGTCGAGTAAATATCACTGGCGTATTTACCAATCAATTCGCTGGCGGTTTTGCCCACCAACACTTCAAACATCTTATTACAACCAGCAAAACGGCCAGCCACATCGCGGTAATAGAATAAATCCGGCGAGCTGTCGACAATAGAACGCAATAACAAACTTTGTTCTTCGAGTTCTTGTTGCGCTTTTTTGCGGTTGATGATTTCTTTACGTAATTCATCTACGGCGCTGCGTTTGGCCTGAAAAGCCTTCTTACGTTCTTCAATTTCGTAATTAAGACGGCGAATGTTTTCTTTAAAGCTCTCATTAAGCAAAATTTCTTGCGCAGCGGAACCTTTAAGATCGGCAATGGATTTTTCGAGGTGAGTGATAAGGTTGATCAGACCATAGATAAACACAGGTGAAATAATCGACGCAAAAATCACCGTGCCCATCACATCATGTAATGATAACTCTCCCGTGAGAATAAAATGATAAGCAGCGGAAATGATCAACGAACTAATGATCACCACCAGATAAATAAACGAACTGGCATTTAAGCCACCCCAGCGGTGAATAAGACTAGAGAATGTTTTTGCCCAAGGGCTAATTGTGGTATTTGCCATAGATTTTGTTTTTTAATCTTTCAACGGAGGCTGACTATTGTTAAATCATAGCGTAAAGTCAGTTTTTTATCTAAATAATTGATTTTAATAATAACAACTTTGCTCAACTTTGGGTTAAAATGACGGCCTTTTTTCGCGTATCATTAGCATTCAACATCAAACGGAGACTTAATGGTCACTACAATGCCCGATATTGCCCACCATAGCAGCGCCCAAACTGAAGGTCTACTAGACTGGGTTGGCATGAGCAATATAGAACTGCCCTTAATGCTAGCCTCACAAGACGAAGGTCATAAGCCAGTGCAAACCCGCGCCCAGGCTTTTGTTGACTTACGTGATCCCAAAGCCAAAGGCATTCATATGTCGCGCTTATTTTTATTGTTAGATCAACTGTCTTGTGAAAGCGTATTAACACCGCAAACCCTCGAAGAATTACTCAAAGGGTTTATCGCCAGTCATATCGAATTGAGCAACAATGCTCAGGTGAAGTTTGATTTTGATTTTGACCTACGTCGCAAGTCATTGTTATCTGGTAAATCAGGTTGGAAAGCCTACCCCATCACGCTGATGGGCGAACTGCTCGATAACCAGATGACGATGACATTAACCGTCAAAGTCCCCTACTCGTCCACTTGCCCTTGCTCAGCAGCATTGGCCCGTCAGTTGATTCAGGATGCGTTTGCGGCCAAATTTGGTGATGCCGAGGTCCTAGATAAGGATGTGATCCACCAATGGTTAGGTTCTTCAGAAGGGATAGTGGCCACGCCACACAGTCAGCGTTCAATCACTGAAGTAAAAGTGAAATTAGACCCATCAATGGCTGATTTTCCTATCAAAGCGTTGATTGACCGAATCGAAGAGACTTTACAGACCCCGGTGCAAGCGGCCGTGAAACGTATAGATGAGCAAGAATTTGCCCGCCTAAATGGTCAAAATCCGATGTTTTGTGAAGACGCTGCGCGCTTGTTACAGCACAGCCTTAATCAACATGATGAATACCGCGATTTTTGGATCAGGATCAATCATTACGAATCGTTACATGCCCATGATGCCGTCAGCGTATCGACCAAAGGTGTGGTTGGTGGTTTTCGACCGTAGGGTGCGCATTGCGCACCATTAATACCTTTGAAAATAACCATGTCCGACCAAAAGTACAAAAATGGGCTTGTCAAAATTCTACGTCCATGGTGCGCATTGCGCACCCTACGTCGACAGCCCAATCTACTAGCAATTTACCATTGCTGTGCTAAACTCCGCCCGCTTGAACAAATTCATATATTACCGCCTAAATAATTACAGACAAAAAGACAGGAATTTCAATGTTTGAAATCGAACAAATCACCAAACTTATCGATACCTATGCCATTCCATGGGGCATAAATATTTTACTGGCCGGCCTTATTTTCTTTGTTGGCCGCTTGGTGGCTAAGCTTGTCATCAAGTTATTGGGCAAAATTATGATTCGGGCCAAAATGGATCCGATGCTGACGCATTTCCTTGAAGCCATTGCCAGCGCGTTATTAACTTTATTTATTGTATTGGCCGCTTTAAACCAACTGGGCGTCGATACGTCTTCACTGGTGGCGATGATGGCCGCAGCAGGTTTGGCGATAGGTTTGTCGCTGCAAAGCTCATTACAAAACTTTGCTGCTGGTATTATGTTGCTGGTCTTCAAACCGTTTAAAGTCGATGACATGATTGAAGCCGCCGGGGTTAAAGGTATTGTTGAATCTATCCATATCTTCACCTGTACTTTGCGTACCCTAGACAATAAAGAAATGATTGTACCTAACGGCAGCATCTATGGCGGCAATATCATCAATCACTCTAACCGAGAATTGCGTCGCGTTGATATGGTCTTTAGTATTGGTTACGACGATGATTTGAAACAAGCCAAAGAGATATTAAACGATATCATCACCAATCATCCTTTGGTACTTGAAGATCCAGCACCGTTTGTGTTTATTTTGGCACTGGGCGAAAGCAGCATCGACTTTAAGATGATCCCATGGGCTAAAACCGTACACTGGGCAATTGTTAAAGGTGATGTGACCGAGGCAGTCAAACTACGTTTTGACGCAGCAGGTATTTCAATTCCTTACCCACAAATGGATGTTCATGTCCACCGAGCCGATGACAACCACATGGTCGCAGGCATCGATATTGATGCTATGGAAGAAGCAGCGGTTAAAAAAGTAGCTGAAAAAACCGCAGCTTAGCAATGTGAAAATCTAGTTTTAAATAAAAAGGCAATCCATAGGATTGCCTTTTTTATTTCTAGTTAGCGGTTAAATTAATGGTGATACCCGATGTCGCAGTATAACCATTCAAATCCTATTTAGAGTAATTACTCCGTACGTTTAAACATAAGCAAACCAAGTCACACACAATGTTACATTGTTAATCAGTAAAATTTTGACTTTTTATACAGGGAAACGTAATTTGTTGGTCGCTGGCTGCTGGACCGAGTCAGCTTAATCATACTTATCCATAAGGAAACAAAATGAAACTTAAATTAAACAAAAAGAAAATCAAAAACCTGTCAAAAGATAACAATGTTTTGCCAGCTGATATGACCCCACACATTGCTGGTGGCGCAACTTACACCTGTGTTGAGTCTAAACT
>JBLGCB010000296.1:0-8581 GCA_047617105.1 Phenylobacterium sp.
CCAAAGAAATCCCTAAAACGTAGGTTTGCCCGTGTATTGGTTGTAAAATCGTGACTGGGATTGGTCAGGTTATCGCTGGGATTTGAGCAAGTGAATCAAAAAGAATTCAAATCAAAGGGATCGTCGATAATTTGGTATTTGGTTTTTAGTTGTTGAATAAACAATGGGTTGTTCTTATAAAACCGGTTGAATTGTTTGATCATCTGCGGATGTTTGATGGTCGACAGGTGAAAACCATAGGTCATATGGGGCAATGATTTATCCATTAGCATGACTTTGGTTTTGCCCAATTTTTGTAGTTGATGGTGGATCACCGAATAATCGAGATTGGTCGCATCGACAAAACCGTTGATATTCATTTTGATGACCGACATCACACTCGGATCGCTGACGATAATCGTTTGTTTTGACTTAACTCTGTCTACCCACAGAGTTGGATAAAAGCCCAATATGGTACTAAGGCGTTGGATGTTATCGCGTTTTTTGCCCAGTTTATCGACCAAGACGGTAGTCCCCGCGGTGAGTTGGACGATTTCGTCGCTATAGATGATGGGCAGTTTTTCTGGTTCGTCTTGACGCCAGCCTCTGTTGTCGGGGTATTTAAAATCAAGTTTGTCGCTGGCATACCATAGATTAAAGCGTTTTAGTGGTAATGAGACGTAGGTGACATCGGCATTGACCGATTGAAAAAAGCGTTCAAGCAGCTCTTTGGCAAAACTGCTTTTTTTGTAACCAAAGGCAAAATGAGGATAATAATCGATATCTTCGATGCCGATGCGATAAGCCATTTTGTCAGTGGCATAGCTGAGTGTGGGGTTTAATAGCAGCAGGCTGACAAATATAAGGCGAGTGAGCATAAACCAAGAGCGTTGGGGTCGTGGTACAGCGGTATTGGGAAATAGTGGTGGTCGAAACACAAAGCAGTCCGTTTGGTGATGCCAATAGACTCACCCTAGCAGAAAATTTACGCAATGAGTAGGGCTAGAGTTAGGCTATTCTCCTAAAAATTGTTGCTTTTGATTTTCTCTGTGTGCCTCTGTAGCGACAGCCCGGTGTGCCCTCCGTGTCTCTGTGGTAAGTGATTGGGTGCTAAGGGTCACTAAACAGAAACCGAACTTGGCAGCGCCTGAATGTGATCAGAGTTGAGCTTATAAGGGGTGATCTGATAAACGTAATAGTTTAACCAGTTGGTAAACAACAAACTGCCGTGACTGCGCCAAGTACTGTAAGGGTTGCTGTCGGTGTTATTATCTGGATAGTAGTTGGCCGGGATGGCGGGTTTGGCTCTGGTTTTTAAATCCCGCTGATACTCTTCATGTAATGTGCTGGCATCATATTCAGGATGGCCAGTCAAATAGACTTGGCGTCTACTTTTACTGGCGGCGAGGTAAACCCCAGCTTGCTCAGATTCGGCCAAAACATTGAGTTCAGGCACACTGAGGTAATCTGTTTTGTCAATATAACCATAACGAGAGTGTGGCACCTGAAAATGGTGATCAAAACCCCGAGTCAGTTGTTCTTTGGCATCGATGGTGCGGTGATGATAAACGCCGGAGAGTTTTTGTTCACGTAAATGCCGATTGATACCGTAATGATGGTACAAGGCGGCGTGTGCTGCCCAGCATGAAAACATGGTCGAAGTGACATTTTTCTCAGCCCAGTCGAAGATCTCACAAATTTTATCCCAATAGGTAATTTCACTGTAATCTAGCAGCGCCAGCGGCGCGCCGGTGATAATCAAACCATCGTATTGTTGGTGCTTAATATCGTCAAACAGGCGGTAAAACGTGTCTAAATGGGCCTTAGGGGTATGTTTGGATTCGTTGGCATGAATGCGGATAAATTCGACATTCACCTGTAATGGGGTATTGGCCAGCATTCGCAGAATTTGAACTTCGGTGGCAATTTTATTGGGCATCAGGTTTAAAATGGCCACTTGCATCGGGCGGATTTCCTGAGTGGACGCCCTTTGCTCTGACATCACAAAGATATTTTCCTGCTCAAGAATCGACAAGGCAGGTAATTGATCTGGAATTTTAATTGGCATAAATAAAGAAACCCTGAATATATAATATGAGCGTATTGGGCGGTTCAACGCACCTTAACCCAATAGTGCATATGTTACTTAGATTTCCAGATGTGTCAACCTCTAAACGTTTAGACGTCTACACTTCGATGGATTGGCTGGAGTGTGGCAAGGTTTAATCATTTATTTGACTCTGGGATAAGATAATCTAGACTCATCGTCCAGAGATTAAGGCAGCAACAACATTTTACCCCATAGAACAGGTTGATCTTTAATATGAAAAACGGTAACAAAAAAATCCTTATCATCGACCTTATTGGTATGCGCTTTGATCGATTTGATAAGGGTGATAACAGTGATAATAACAGCGGCGTGCCCAGACACCACGAAGTTCAGGCCCATATCGAAGCCAAAGGGGGGATATTCCACTTGTGTGATCAGGCCGCTTGTCCGTTAAAGGATGAGTTGGCGGATCAGCATAAGCTGCACTTTTTTTATCAACCCAACCTCAGTGACGAGCAAGCATTGCTTGAGGTGGCGGGTGACGGGCAATATGATGCGGTGATTGCGGCGGCGACCATAGTGCCTGTTGGCACCCGGTTTGATTATGGCGGCGTTCGTATTGGTGCCGGGACTGGTAATATGGCCTCGACCAGTTGGGGTGGTGGTAATGGCGACGGTGGTATCGCGCCATTGATGAATACGCCGAGTTTTAATTCGCGCACCACCGCACAAATGGCCATGAAAGCGTTGTTAAAAGTGATGCCTGATTTGGCGGTTGAGACCATGCACCAGCGAGTGGTGGCGGGGGATTTTGATACTGCTAGAAACCTAGTGGAATACCCCAGCGAAACAATTGAAAGCAAAACCATAGCGGTGTTGGGTTATGGCAATATCGGCCGGGAAGTGGCCAAACTGGCCAAAGCATTTGGCATGACAGTGGTAATATTTGCCCGTGCCCGCCATAAAGCGTGGATTTTATCTGAAGGTTTTAACTATGCATCAACCGTCGTTGCAGCGGCTACCGATGCGGATGTGATTAGCCCACATTTAGGCCTTGGGGTTTTGGATGGGCAAACGGGTGTGTATGCCAATGCTGGTTTGATTGATGATGCGGTGTTTGAGGTAATGAATCCGGGGGCGGTGCTGATTAATTATGACCGCGGTGAGTTGGTGGATTGTGCAGCGCTTGACCGGGCATTACGTGGTGGTCAGGTACGTTACGCGGCGATTGATGCCGATGTGTTTAAAGACCCGCTAACCGGCGGGGTTTCAGGCCCAATGAAACCCTATTTAGAACTTTATCCTGACCATATTGGTAAGCTGGAATTATTGCCTCATGCGGCGGCGGATACTGAACATTATTCTCGTGTTGCCGGGGCAAAACAGGCGGTTGATCAAATCTTTGATGTGATTGAAAGGCGTCATGTGGTCAATCTTAAAGGGCAATTGCCAGCGGGGTTTACCGATGGTAAAGCGTTGATGGTTAAAGGAGTTGGTGGGGTAACGAGCAAAGATTTAACCTCACTCAGTGATGAAACGTTACAACAGTTGGCGGCCAAAACCGAGCAACTGGCGGCCTTTTGGGCGGCGCTTTCGTCAGCACAGGTAATAGATGGTCAAGGGCGGGAAGGGTTGATTGCCAGTGATGGCGCAGATGCCACCAAAACGGCCAATCAACTGATGACTTTGCTGACCGAGCAAGGGCTATTAGGGCCGTTTTATGGCCAGTGATCGCCAGCTGCTGATTGATATTTTTAATGCCGCGATTGAGGCTGTATCGGGCGAGCAGGCGGTGATCAAGGCTTGTCAGTCTCTTGCCATCGCTGACAATACGCCTGATGTGATTATAGCCGTGGGTAAAGCGGCCAGCAGTATGGCCATGGGGGCGTTGGCGGTATTTGGCCCGGTGAAGGCTGTGGTGATCACAAAATATGGTCATGGTGATCCGCTGTTGATGGCCAATTCGTTGGTGAGCCTCATCGAAGCGGGGCATCCGATACCCGATGAAAATTCGCTTAAAGCGGGCAAAATATTGTTTGAAACCGTGGCGGCAATGGCTGAAAACAGCCGATTGTTGATGCTGGTCTCTGGTGGTGCGTCTGCCCTCGCCGAATTATTGCCAGATAAATTCACCTTAGCTCGCTGGCAGGCACTCACTGATGAGATGATTTCAACCGGGTTAACCATTGCCCAGATTAATCAGCGTCGCAAACAAAGCTCTTTAATTAAAGACGGTCGTTTATTGGCCCATTTTAGCGGTGCTGAGGTGGTGACTTTAGCGATAAGTGATGTGCAGGGAGATGATCTCTCGGTGATTGGCTCAGGTCTTGGTGATGTTGCTCGTCTTAGTGATAAACCTATTAAAGCTAAGACAGCGCTGATTGCGACGAATCAAATTGCCCGGCATCAGGCGCAAAATGCGGCTCACGAGGCAGGGTTTGATGTGGTGGTGAATGAAGAAAGCCTCTACGGCGATGTATTTGCATTAAGCACTCACATTGGCCAGCGGTTGCGAACGGGTGATCGAGGGGTGTATATCTTCGGTGGTGAGCCAACCATTGTATTGCCGTCGAATCCGGGTTGTGGTGGACGTAATCAGAGTCTGGCATTGGCACTGGCCAAAGAGATTGCTGGGTTAGACAATATCACCATTTTGGTGGCTGGTACTGATGGCACCGATGGACCGGGTAATGCCGCTGGTGGTATTGTGGATGGTTGTACTTTTGCTAAAGGGGCCTTTAAAGGTTTGAACCCGCAACTAGCATTAGAGCGAGCAGATGCCGGGCGTTATTTGACTCAGGTGGAGGATATTTTTATCACCGGACCGACGGGCACCAATGTGATGGATTTGTTGATTGCTGTGGTTTGGTAGGGTGTGCATTACCCCACCAAAGCCTTAGCAGCTTGCCCGGTGGCCAGTGAGATTTCATCAGCCAATACCTGATTATCCATGGCTCTAGAGACAATCACCCCACCCGCGAGCGTCGATAACAGTGCCCAAGCGGTTTTTTGCTTTTGCGCCTCGTCCGGGTCATTAAGGCTGGCGGCGATGATGCTGGCGGCTTCGACCATCTGCTGTTCGTAAGCCAAATGAACGGCTTGATCGGCTCTGGCGACATCGGCGGATAAACCGGGCAGGGCACAGCCGCCACTAATATTGTTACGATGATCATTGCCCAAATACCAGTCGATAAACGGGTAAAGCCATTGTTCGCCTTCGGTGTCACGCCAATAGATGACGCCTTCGACCAGACCCATCACCCCGGCCGAGACAGCAGCCTCAAAGACTTTGTTTTTTGAACTAAAATGACCATAAAAGGCCCCGGAGGTGACACCGGCCTTTTTAGCAATGCCATCAACGCCTATGCCACCATAACCATGTTCCTTTATACCTTCTACTGTGGCGGCGATAATGCGTTGTCGTGTTTGCTCTTTTCGTGTCGTTACACTCATACTGCTACTTACTCTTGTTTTTCCTGGCGGAATTGTAACTTCGATACCATATTTAGTAAATATAGTGATCGTCATCTTGTATCTTGGGCAATAAATTATACTGGCCATATAGCGACCGTTATATGTCTAGTATGGCTGAGCTTTAATGGTTAATCAATATGGTCATAAGGTGGTTTTACAAAACATTTACACGGCTGACATTGGCGAAGCAGTGAGCTGTGATCTGCAATCGATTCATTGTGACCCATTGTGACCCATTGTTACATGGCACCTGTGCTAAAACCCGGTGTTTTTGTCTATACTGAAATTTCTATT
Source organism: Phenylobacterium sp. (assembly GCA_047617105.1). Classification (GTDB taxonomy): domain Bacteria; phylum Pseudomonadota; class Gammaproteobacteria; order Enterobacterales; family Alteromonadaceae; genus JABSOG01. Next base: position 5,798 of record JBLGCB010000296.1, read on the forward strand.
TCCATCACAAACGGTGCATGCCTCTTTGGTTAGGGCAATCACTTGTGCTATCGAGTGATAGCGCTTGGCGTTGAGCAGCATCTGGCTGGCCAAGGTGAGAATATTCTCTTCGATAGCCGCCCTGGCTTTTAAATCTTCGATTTCATTGAAATAAGACAAGGTACCTCGTCCAAGCACCCGGCGAATCAACCTGCAAGCAGCAAAACCAATGGTATCTGCCAATATTTGGTCAATGCTATTTGCTGAACTTAGCTGGGTAAACTTATCCTCAAAACCCCGCCAAATCTGCGCTGTGGTGGCTAACAGCCATTGTTGCTGTTGTTGCTGTTGTTGCTGTTGTTGCTGTGGTACTTCGACAAAAAAACACTGCATCAACAGATTGCACAGTAGCGAACCCAGATCAAATCCCATCGGGCCATAAAAGGCAAACTCCGGGTCGATAACATAGGTGTCATCGGCGTTGACCATAATGCTGTTTAGGTGCAGGTCACCATGGAGCAAAGCATCGGGCTGGTGACGCATTTTTTCTCTTAATTGTTCGACTGCTTTGGTCACTGCTGGGTTGGCGCGAATGTTGTCGATGACCTGCTGCGCTAACTGTGGATTATCTGCGTTGTCCTGGTGGGTTTGGTAAGGTTGATTAAACAACGAATTTTCATTTAATTGGCGCATTTGTGGCTGATTGAACTGGTTAATGGCGGCGCTTTTCTGTTGTGCCGTGAGGGTAAAATCACTGGTGGCGAATAAGGTTGTGGCTAGGTAAGTGCTGATGTGATTGCCAAAATAATTCAGCGTTTTGTTTTGCCCCAAAGCGTCTTTAAGCATCTGATGGTTGGCCAAATCTTGCATAATTACCAGAGATTGCGCACTTGAACTGTGGTAAATGGCTGGCACATGGGCGGGGGCTGCGTGTTTAAAGTTGGTTAACGCGCTGATTTCAATATCCATTCGATCCCGAGGCAAACTTTTTCCTGAGGCTCGAATGTAGGGCACGGCTTGTTTGAGGATCACCGATTGCGCGGTAAGCGAATCACTGATGCGCCAAACAAAATTAATGGTGCCTTGGGTCAGTGGTTGCACGTCGAGCTTGGAAATGTCGGGGAATAGCGCTGCCATGGTGGGTTGGTTTGTTAGGTAGCTGAGCACGGTAGTGGCGGTGAGTATTTGGTATGTCATTTGTGCCTCATGTCAGCCAAATCGCCTTGCCACTTTAATTTGCCGCGCAACTTACGAATGCTTTGTTGATGGCTTTGTTTGATCAACAGCTGCAAACCAAGCTCAACAGCTTCTTTTGAGGTTTTTAATCCGCTTACTTTAAGCGCATCGGCCATTAGATGTTCATCTATTACCATGTTGATTCTCATTGCGTACCTTTACCAGTTTTCGTGGATCGACAGAAATTATAACGACAAAACGTGGCATGAGATATCGTTTTTGGCAAAAACTTGATCTGAATCAAATTCGTTTGCTCAATACCCTTTAAAATCGCTGGCAGCAAATGGTAATCACCATCATTTTAATCGATAAAACGGGTAAACATCGATGTCATCAAGTTTTCAACATCCTGAGTACAATTATAAAGTGGTCCGGCAATTTGCTGTGATGACCATCTTTTGGGGCGTCATTGGTATGCTGCTTGGCGTATTTATTGCGGCACAACTGGCTTGGCCGAGCCTTAATTTCGATACGCCGTGGCTTAGTTTTGGCCGTCTGCGGCCTTTGCATACCAATGCGGTTATCTTCGCTTTTGGTGGCTGTGCGCTGATGTCAACTTCGCTATATATCGTGCAACGAACCTGCCAGACCTCACTCTACTCTGATAAATTAGCCAGCTTTGTGTTCTGGGGTTGGCAGTTGGTATTGTTATCGGCGGTGATCACTTTACCGCTCGGTTATACCACCAGCAAAGAATATGCCGAGCTGGAATGGCCGATTGATATTTTGATTGCAGTGGTGTGGATTGCTTATGCGGTGTTGTTTATTGGCACCATCGGCAAACGCAAAACCTCACATATCTATGTCGCCAACTGGTTTTTCGTTGCCTTTATTATCGCCGTGGCGATGTTACATATCTTTAACTCGCTGGCCGTGCCCGTCGGGCTATTGAAGTCTTATCCGATATATTCCGGGGCTGTCGACGCCATGGTGCAGTGGTGGTATGGCCACAATGCGGTTGGTTTTTATCTGACCGCCGCGTTTTTGGGCATGATGTATTATTTTGTGCCCAAACAAGCAGGCAGACCGGTTTATTCTTACCGTTTATCCATTGTTCATTTCTGGACCCTGATCGCTATTTATATTTGGGCTGGTCCTCACCACTTACATTACACCGCTTTACCTGACTGGGTGCAGACCTTGGGCATGGTGATGTCGCTGATTTTGCTGGCACCGTCATGGGGCGGCATGATCAACGGGGTGATGACGCTGTCTGGTGCATGGGACAAACTCAGAACCGATCCGATTATGAAATTTCTGGTGGTCTCGCTGTCATTTTATGGTATGTCGACTTTCGAAGGGCCGATGATGGCCATCAAATCGGTGAACGCTTTATCACATTATACCGACTGGACCGTGGGCCATGTACATGCCGGTGCGCTGGGTTGGGTAGCAATGGTTTCTATGGGCGCGATGTATCATTTAATTCCTATTTTGGTGGGGTTAAAACAAGGTGAAATGTATAGTACCAAGCTGATTGATGTGCACTTTTGGATGGCCACCATCGGTACAGTGTTATATATCGCTTCAATGTGGGTCAATGGTTTAATTCAGGGCCTGATGTGGCGG
>JBLGCB010000297.1:0-8541 GCA_047617105.1 Phenylobacterium sp.
GGTGTCATATTCATCAATAAGGATAACCACAGGTGTTGTTTTCCCGGCCTTTAGGATCAGTTTGTTAAGGGCGACATCGGGGTAAGGGGTTTCCTTGAGTTCTATATTCATAAGCTCTGCGGCGTCAATAACAATTTCCAAAAGCTTGTCTGAAATCACCTCTGGTTGGTCACCGTTAACCTTGCTCAAATCCAGTTGAATGACCGGATTGGTTTGTTCAAAATCCCAATGATCATAAGCATAAGTATCTTTAAATAGCGCCTTGTTGCCTTTGAACAATTCCTTGAAGGTATTGAGCATCAACGACTTGCCAAACCTTCGTGGGCGGGACAAAAAGACGGGCGCGGTAAAATCCGTCAGTTGCAACAGGAATTCGGTTTTGTCCACATAAATGCAGCCCTGTTCTATCAGGCCTTTAAATTCTTGTTTTCCGATGGGCAGCTTTTTCATTGGCTCATTTCTTTTACTGGCTAATTGCTTTTACTGGCTAATTGCTTTGTATTGAGATTTGTATCGTGGTTTATGCCGAGGCTTGAGTTCAAATATACCTGATGATTTGTATCGCCGCAATCAATGGTTGTTGTTGGGCACTTTCTTTGGGCTTCTTTCGCTTTCTTTTGCCTTCTTTCAAGTACGGCTCAATCTCTGACACCAAAATTATAGGTTTCAAAGGAGGGATTCGGGGGCAGTGTCACATTGATCTGAGGGATGTTCAGGTGTCTTGTTCTGTATATTGAGGGATATGCTCGAAAAAGGCTTGTTTATGACTGCAAGGTCACGCGTGGGCACCAAAAGCGTGACCACCCTACGTCATTTCATCGCTGGTTTGGCGTTTTGACACAGGCTGGCGCGGTGCGCACCCTACACCATGACATTCTCGCCGGGAATCTATGTCATGGCCAAACTTAGTGCCTTCGCGGCACAGAGGCTTCGCTGTAACGACAGCCCGGTGTGGCCGCTCCTACAAGGCCATTCCCACAAGCCCATAAACGCCAGACATAAAAAAAGCGTATTCGAAGATACGCTTTTTTATTTTCATTTTCACTTACAGCAAAAGCTTAGTCAGCGTTTACGGCATCTTTTAGAGCTTTACCAGCTTTAAAAGAAGGAATAGTTGCAGCAGCAATTTGGATCGTTTCACCGGTTTGTGGGTTACGGCCGGTGCGAGCAGTACGCTCACGAACAGCAAATGTACCAAAACCAACCAATGCGACAGAATCGTCACTGGCCAAAGCGCCTGTTACTGCATTGATAAATGAATCTAATGCACGTCCGGCAGCCGCTTTGGAAATATCCGCATCTTCTGCAATTTTATCAATTAGTTGAGACTTGTTCACAATGTCATCCCCTTCGATTGTTATTATAGGCCCCAGAGTCGCTCTGGTCACTTATGATGTTCCTTTTCTACACTAAACACTGTAAGAAGTCAGGTTATCTGAAATCAACTGTACTCGTGTTGGTAAAAGAACGGTTATTTGTTTGTATTTTCGCTTTGTAACACTTTACTAATCCCCCTGAAAACCTTTGTTTACAAGGGTCTCCTAAAGACTGTGGTTAATCTACCACATGTGATTTATTTAGGAAGCCCCCATCAGGTTTTTTCTGCGATTTTTTTGCTTTTTTTAGCAATTTTCAGGCTGAACGGATGAAATTCGGTCAATTGGTTCCTGCAAAGCCAGCTCCAATACTTCGTCAATCCACTTGACCGGACAAATTTCTAAATCGTTTTTAACGTTTTCAGGAATGTCTTTAAGGTCGCGTTCGTTGCCCTTAGGAATCAGCACTCTTTTAGTACCTCCACGATGCGCGGCCAACAATTTCTCTTTCAGTCCACCAATGGGCAACACTTCACCGCGTAAGGTGATCTCACCTGTCATCGCCACATCTGCTCTGACCGGGTTACCCGTTAAACTAGACACCAAACCTGTCACCATGCCAACACCGGCACTAGGGCCATCTTTGGGCGTGGCCCCTTCAGGTACGTGAACATGGATATCTTTTTTCTCATGAAAGTCGGCGTTAATGCGCAGCTTCTCACTACGACTACGGACCACTGTCATCGCCGCCTGAATAGATTCTTGCATCACATCACCCAATGAACCAGTATAAGTCAACTTGCCCTTACCTGGCACTGCGGCGCATTCTATGGTCAGTAAATCACCACCGACCTCAGTCCAAGCCAAACCAGTGACTTGACCAATGCGGTTGCTCTCATCAGCTTTACCATAATCAAAACGCTGCACACCAAGATACGACTCGAGGTTGTCTGCGTTCACTGTAATCGTTTTGATGTCTTTGTTGAGCAAAATCTCTTTCACTGCCTTACGGCAAAGTTTGGAGATATCGCGCTCCAACGAACGCACCCCAGCTTCACGGGTATAATATCTAATAATAGAGACGATGGCGCTATCTTCAATCTCAATCTCGGTGGCTTTAAGGCCGTTACGTCCAACTTGCTTGGCAATCAGATGCTGTTTAGCAATATTGAGCTTTTCATCTTCGGTGTAACCCGCCAAGCGAATCACTTCCATACGGTCAAGCAATGGGCCTGGGATGTTATAACTATTAGAAGTGGCAACAAACATCACGTCTGACAAATCATAATCAACTTCAAGATAGTGATCGTTAAATTCATTATTTTGCTCCGGGTCCAATACTTCTAGTAAAGCAGACGCTGGATCACCACGCATATCCGATGACATCTTGTCGATTTCATCTAATAAGAACAACGGGTTTTTGACCCCGACTTTAGACATTTTCTGAATAATCTTGCCCGGCATTGAACCGATGTAAGTTCTGCGATGGCCGCGGATTTCAGCTTCGTCACGAACCCCGCCCAGCGCCATCCGAATGTACTTACGTCCGGTCGCTCGCGCAATAGATTGACCCAAAGACGTTTTACCCACGCCCGGAGGACCGACCAAACACAAGATGGGGCCTTTGAGTTTATTGACCCGCTGTTGTACGGCGAGATATTCCAAAATGCGTTCTTTGACTTTCTCTAACCCAAAGTGATCGTTATTCAATACCACTTCGGCCTTGCTCAGGTCTTTTTTCACCTTAGAACGTTTTTTCCACGGTACATTGATCATCCAATCAATATAACTGCGCACCACGGTCGCTTCTGCTGACATTGGCGACATCATTTTTAACTTGTTCAGTTCTCCCGATGCTTTGACTTTGGCTTCTTCGGGCATCCCTGCTTCTTCAATCTTTTTCTTCATGCCTTCAAATTCATCCGGGGTATCTTCGAGATCCCCGAGTTCTTTTTGAATCGCTTTCATCTGCTCATTGAGATAATACTCGCGCTGGCTTTTCTCCATCTGCTTTTTGACCCGGGTGCGGATGTTTTTCTCGACCTGTAACAAGTCGATTTCACCTTCCATTAAGGCCATTAAAAACTCAAGCCGCTCGGTCACACCCACAATCTCTAACACATGCTGCTTATCTTTAATTTTAAGCGGCATATGCGAGGCCATGGTATCAGCCAGTCGCGCAGCATCTTCGATGCCCGACAACGAGGTCAATACTTCTGGAGGGATTTTTTTATTCAGTTTAACGTAACCATCAAATTGGTTAATCGCCGAGCGGATAAAGATTTCCTGCTCTTGCTCTTCTACTTCAGTAGAGTGCATAAATTCAATGTTGGCCGACATATGATCACTGTCGGGGTTAAAAGCGGTGATTTTGGCCCGTTGATTACCTTCGACCAGCACCTTAACGGTGCCATCAGGCAATTTAAGCAGTTGTAAAATGGTCGCGACGGTGCCGACACCATAAAGCTGTTCAGCCGTGGGATCGTCAACTGATGCTTCTTTTTGCGCCACTAGAAAAACTTTTTTGCCACTATCCATGGCCGCATCGAGACACTTAATCGACTTTTCGCGGCCAACAAACAAGGGGATCACCATGTGGGGGTAAACCACCACATCTCTAAGTGCCAATACCGGTAGTTCAAGGTGTTCGGTACGTTGTAAAGTCATACTCACTCTCTTGGGGAATTGTTGAGATACGCAGTGTTGCGCAGCTTAGGCTATTTCGTGCAGGTAGCCATATTCGATTTATATTTATTGCTTGAGTATATGGGGCTGGCAGGCAAAACTTCAACCTTATACGACAGTTAGTTTAGCCAAATTGGTGTTTAGCACCATTTAACGTCATCAGTTGCCTGATAAACCAGCAAATCCAGCGCTACCTCTAGGTGCACCTCTATGGCGCACTCTTATGCAATTGAAAAACCTGACCACCAGCAACAGGTCCGGCATCGACATTAGTCACTAGTACAATGCCACCATCCATAATCGACGCAATGGTTTGAGTGCTAATTTGCACCCCGGAAAATAACCCGGCATCAATCTTCACTCCACTGGCATTGTAAAATTGGCTCTCGGCGGTAATTAAATGGCCATAAGCACGATAAACTTGTGCTTCTATCGCGATACTCTGGCTGTCCTGACTCAACTTAACCCCAGTGACCTCACCAATTCTAAGTTGCTTATAAAGAATTGGCGCACCGACATTTAATGAACCCAGTTGCTCAGCCTGTAAGTTAACCAGTAAACCCTCACGATAGCTCAGATTCGCCTCATTCACTGTGAATTGATATTGCGTAGCACCCGTGCCCTGCTCAACCGCCAGCGAATCACCAAATATGCTATTGGCAATATTTTTAACACTGCTGAGTCGAGTTTGCGGTTGCACCAACCAATAAACGCTGTCACTACGGTTAAAATGTTGCGCATATTGCGGCTTGATTTGCACCTTCGCCCTAACCCCAGTTAAATCAGCCAGTAACTCAACCGTTAACACCTCACCCACCATATGCTCACGATATTTCACCGGGGCACCCACTTTAAGTGTGGTTTGTTTGTTAATGGTTAATTCAATGACTGGCGAGCCTTGTGTTGTCGCTGCTTGGTCAGGATAAAGGGTGAACGTGGTGAGCGCTTTGGCGGGCAATTCGTTTTGCTTAGCACTGTCATCCATAACACTGTCGTCCATGGTGCTGATTTGAATACCGCCTTGAAGCATCGCCATCAAGGGCGCAGCTGTCACTTCAATGCCATGTAAACTGGCTTTAATATCCACCGCGGGTTTGATCCAAAACAAGGTATTGTCGCGCACCAAGTTGGCATAACGCGCATCAATACTGATGGCAATGTTCGACCATTTTGCATCTTGGGCCAACGTCACTTCTGTCACCCGACCAATGGCAAACTGCTGGTAATAAATCGGACTGTTGAGTGCCGGTGACAATAACGCTTTGGAGCGTAAGGTATAACGAATGGCACCAGTATCTAGCTGGGCCAAGGCTGCATCGACGTTTTTATATAAGGTTAACGGTTTGGCGTTCTCTTCTTGCTGATCTTTCAGGGGCGAACCAGATTTATCACCGAGGTAAACCCCTATGCCACCGCTAATCAGCTGTTTAATCGACGGAATATTCATTTTCACGCCACTTAACTGAGCATCAAAATCAACCCCACTTAAGTTATAAAACAAACTGTTGCTGTCAACCATATGACCAAAACGCGGATAAATCAGCAGGTCGATGACAAACTGACGATTTTGCGTTTGAAAGTCAATCCATTGCACTTCACCAATGACCTGATTCTTGTAAAAAATCGACGCCCCTTGGTCCAGACCATAAGAATCGACGCTAATCGCGCTCAAATGCAGGCCCTGTTGCTGCCATTTATCATAAGGCGGCTCGCCCAGCACCATAAACTCGGTGGTGACTTCACCATCGCCCGGAGACAGGCGAATTTGAGTGCCCTTAATTAACTTAGCAACATTGATATTATCCAGCCCCAAACTCGGCTTCTCGAGCCAGAATCGAGTCTTGGTTTTCATAAGTTCTGTCATCTCCATCGATAATTTGGCGGTGCCAATCATATGGTGAAATTTATCATCCCAGTCAAGCGAATCAATAGACCCCACTTGCTGCTGATCAAGCACAATCGGTGAGCCGACGCTAATATCGGCATTGGCAGGAAACGTTAATACAATTTCAAGGGAATCTCTGGCGTCATCAACATTGGCATACAACCGAAACGAGGTGTTTTCTTCGGCTTTGGCGGATTTGGTCGGTGAGCTAAAAGCAATACCGCCAATCAACATCGCCGCTAGCCCTTGGGATTCAATTTTCACCCCGGATAAGTCAAACGAGGCTTTGATGCCAGAGGTATTCCAGAATCGGCTGGTGAGTTTGACCAAACTGCTGTATTTCGGTTCTACCGCAATAGTCACTTCAACTGAGCGATGATCATCACTCAAATGCACTCCATGCACTGAGCCAACTTGAATATTACGATGATAAACCAAAGAACCCGGGTTAACCCCGGCCGCTTTTGAGGTTCTTAATTTATAGACCACCAAACCTTGAGGAATATCCACCGGCGGCTCAGTCACCAAAGCTTTATAATAGCGCGTACTATTGCCCAATTTGGCTTCTTCATCCCCTTTGAGTTGAATATACGCCCCAGAAAGCAAAGTGTCTAAACCCGACACCCCGGCAAAGCCAACATTGGGTCTAACCAGCCAAAAATGCAGTTTATCCGTCAGGTAAGGGGACATTTCTTTGGCCATTTCGATGTTAGCCAATACCCCAGAACCATCTTGCAGTACGGTCAGGGTTCTCACTCGTCCAACCTCCATGCCTCTGAATTTCACCGTGGTTTTCTTGGCCACAATGCCAGTGGCATCCGGGAAAGTGATCGAGATACTAATCCCGGTATTAACAAAATTTTGGTAAATCAACCAAAAAGCCAATATCAACGCGATAATCGGCAACGCCCATACGGTATAGGTGATGGTACTGGTTTTTACCTGCGGATCAGGGTAGTCATGTTCCATTGCTATTGTCTTCTCTTCGATTATTAGTTACGTTTTATTGGTTATTACTTATTTTGGCTCTGACCATATACTGCAATTTAGGGTAACAAACCGAAGTGTCGGACCATCCAAAATTCTTTTTCTTCCTCTGCGTTGCCTCTGCGCTCTCTGTGGTAGTCGCAAAGAACGAAGCCACTTGTTACCCAGTTTGATTGGTGCCCTTATTTTCATGATGGGCATCCAATTTATCCCACAACAGCCGGGTATCAAACGCTTGTGCCGACAACATCGTTGATACTACCAGCAAACCAAATGCCATGCTGGCAGGTCCTGCTTCGACACTCATCTGGCCGATGTCGAATAACACCACCATCAGCGAAATCACAAACAAATCCAGCATTGACCAGCGGCCAATCCACTCAATAAAGTGAAACATTGCGGTGATGGTTCGGTGCGACACAGGGGCTTTGCGATGCACGCTAAGATAAATGTAAAACAGGCCAATAATTTTCACCCCGGGTACCACAATACTGGCGACAAACACGATGATGGCAATGGGTATCATGCCCGACTTCACCAACCCCATCACCCCAGACATAATGGTGTCTGGCACCAACACACCAAAACGATTCACCACGGTGATTGGATAAATATTGGCAGGAATAACAAACATCGCCGAGACAATTAACCAAGCCCAGGATTGTGACAGGCTATTGGCGGTTCTGGTTTGTAATACCGCATCACAGCGATAACACTGCTGATCAACAATGCCGTTAAGTGAATGGCAGTCATGACATAATACGTAACCCGACGCTTTGGCGGTTTTCATTTTGTCGATGCCTCGTGGTCTTTTTTCCTTACTTGGTCGTTGGCTCGGTGCTTAGTAATCAACTGCCACAATGCCCGTCTGTCGTAGCTAATAAACAGTTTATTAATGCAAACGGTCAAACCCACACAAGCCAATAAACCAATCTGTAGTTGCACATCGCCCATATCATGGAGTTTTATCATGGTGACAAAAAAGCTGATTAAATAGATATCCATCATCGACCAATCACGCAAATGCAACAGCAGCCGAACACAAAACTTTTGCAATTTAAATAACACATTGTAATTGTGGCTGACCAATAATACCGTAAACGTGGTGATCACCAGCAAGGGCACCAACAAGCTGCAAAACATCACAATGGCGGCGGGCACCAATTGCTCCTGTTGAATCAAAATGATAATGCCGTTAAGAATAGAAGTTTCTTGGACCGAACCGGCAATTTCGACCACCACCAGCGGATAAAAGTTAGCGGGAATATAAAATAACAGCGCAGCCATCACCGTCCATTTCAAAAAAGGCTCGCTATAACTGTGTTTATGTTCCACTTTAGAATGGCAACGAGGGCAAACACTATATTGATTGACGGCCATATTATGGCGCTTAATCACCAGATCACACGAAGGACAAGCCGACAGCGATTTACGAAAGCGTTTTTTGTGATATTGATCTGAATCCACTGGATGGTTAATGGGGCTACTCGTTACAATTAATGTCATTAACAAAAGGGTCGCTTAATCACGGCAAAAAAACAAGCCATAAACCGACAAAAAACCAAATGTTACTTATTTAGCTAGTGTCCGTCGTGAAACGAAGTTTCAGGGCGCTAGCTATGCGGTACATGGATGTACCGCCTTTTCAACTTGTTGAAAAGTAAACGA
>JBLGCB010000298.1:0-8523 GCA_047617105.1 Phenylobacterium sp.
GTATGTGGTTTGGCACTGTGGGTGGGGGTCTGAGTGTTTATGACTCAGATGGCGCAACAGTGCGCTTCGACCATTTTAAACACCAGCCGTCAGACTCCAACAGTTTAAGCCATAATGATGTGATGGCCTTGTTTGAAGACAGCAAACAGAACCTCTGGATTGGCACTTGGGGTGGCGGTCTGAGTCGCTATGAGCCAAAAACACAACAATTTTCACGTTATAATCTAGCCAATAATGACGTTACCTCGCTCATAGAAGATAATAATGAAACCTTGTGGATTGGCACTTACGATGGTCTTTATCGTTTTGACAATACCTCTAACAATACCTCTAACAATACCTCTAACAATACCTCTAAAAGCGGCGACCAAGAGTATATCGCTTATCAACATCAAGCAACCCAGCCAAACAGTTTGAGTCACAATTCGGTGATGAGCATTTATCAAGATAGTAACGGTTTTTTGTGGATTGGCACCTCTGGTGGGCTGAATAAATTCGATATTCAATCGGCGCAATTCACTCACTATCGAGAAAAAGATGGTCTCGCCAATGATTCTGTTTACGGTATTTTAGAAGATGATCAAGGGTTATTGTGGTTAAGCACCAATAAGGGGCTTTCTCGTTTTAACCCGCTGACGGAACAGTTTAGGAATTTTGATGTCAACGATGGTTTGCAAAGCAATGAATTCAATGTTGGCGCCAATTTTAAAAGTGCTGACGGTGAACTATTTTTTGGTGGTATTAATGGTTTTAACCGCTTCTTCCCTGAAAATATTCAGGATGATACTCAACCGCCTCAAGTGGTATTGACCGATTTTTTGTTGGCCAATCGCTCAGTGCCTGTGGGCAAGGCCACCAGTGACAGGGCAAATAAATCCTCTATTCCCAATATTAGCAAAAGCATTGATGATCTTGATCATTTGACCCTGACACATCAGCAAAACCTGATATCGTTTGAATTTGCTGGCTTACATTTTACCAATCCGATGAAAAATCAATATGCCTATAAACTCGAAGGCCAGGATGAGGACTGGATTTATACCGATGCCAAAAACCGGCGGGCCACCTATACCAACTTGGCTGCCGGAGATTATACCTTGCAGATTAAAGCCAGTAATCATCATGGCTATTGGAATACCCAGGGCAAGTCACTGAACATCACGGTGTTGCCGCCACCTTGGAAAACTTGGTGGGCTTATGTCATGTATAACCTGTTGGCTGTTTTGGTGGTGGGGTCAATGGTGAGCGTTTTTGTTCGTGCGCAACAGCAAAAGCTGCTGGCGCTTAAGCAGGTAGACAAACTCAAAGATGAGTTTTTGGCCAATACCTCTCATGAACTACGTACCCCGCTTAATGGTATTATCGGATTGGCCGAATCGCTGTTAGATGGGGTTGCTGGCCAGTTGCCTGATAAAGCCAATCACAATCTTGGCATGATTATGTCAAGTGGTAAGCGGCTGTCGAATCTGGTCAATGATGTGCTGGATTTCTCTAAACTGAAAAACAGCCACCTGATATTGCACACCAAGCCGGTGGATATTTATAGTATGGTTGAGGTTGTGCTGGCCTTGTCGGTACCGCTTGTGGTCAGTAAAAAGGTTGAACTCGTCAACAGGGTGGCCAAAAACCTAGCGGCGGTTGAGGCGGATGAAGATCGTTTGAGCCAAATTCTGCATAATTTGGTCGGCAACGCGATTAAATTTACCGATGCGGGTCAGGTGACGGTATCTGCCGAGCAAACAAATCATGAAATACGCATCAGCGTCAGCGATACCGGCATCGGTATTGACCAGTCAAATCAGAGCATGATTTTTGATTCTTTTGAACAGCTCGAAGGCCATACTGAACGACAATACAGCGGCACCGGGTTAGGTTTATCGGTCTGTAAGCAACTGATCGCGCTACACGGTGGTTTATTGGCCGTTGAATCCGAATTGGGCAGCGGTTCAACCTTTAGTTTTGTCTTGCCTGTTAGCCAAGACCAAGTGACCAGTAACACCGGGGCTGCACAGCTGGTGTCTCGTTTGCATCGGCTTGAAGGCGGTGAATACAACCCCGAACCAGCAACCGTTGCAACAGCGCCAGCTAATAACAGCGCGCAAAGTCGCTTTCGTATTTTGTTGGTCGATGATGAGCCGATTAATCGCCAGGTATTACATAACCATTTGTCGCTACAAAATTACCAGCTAATTGAAGCTGCGGGTGGTCAGCAGGCATTGGATGCCATCAGCCAAGACGGTCCATTTGACCTGATTTTACTCGATGTGATGATGCCGGGTGTTTCGGGTTATGAGGTTTGCAGCAAATTGCGCGAGAATTATCCGGCCAGTGACTTGCCGGTGATATTTTTAACCGCCAAAAACCAAGTCACCGATATGATGCAAAGTTTTGCTGCCGGGGCCAATGACTATCTGAGTAAACCGGTCAGCAAACACGAATTGCTCACCAGAGTCGAGACCCATCTTAAGTTTTTAGATATTCATCGTGACCTTGAGGGTAAAGTGTTGATGCGTACCAAAGCGCTGATTGATACCCAACAACAACTGATTCAGTCAGAAAAAATGGCCGCCCTAGGCACGTTAACCGCTGGCGTCGCCCATGAAATCAATAATCCGATTAACTTTGTGCAAGTGACGTCACAAAACCTCGAAATAGGCTTAGGCCGCTTTCAGCAATTTTTGTTTGAGTTGGCGGGGGATGACGACCAAGCCATGCTCGACAGTTTTCGCGCTCGATTCGCCACCTTATATGATCATTTGGTCATTATTAAAAATGGCACTCAGCGGATCAAAGTCATCGTCCAAGATTTACGCGCCTTTACCCAGCTGGATTATGCTGAGCAACAAACTGCGGTTATCACCGACTTACTGCAATCGACCATTAACTTGGTCAAAACCCAACACCTCGAACTGACTGATTTTGTCACGGATTTTAGCGCCATACCGGCGATAGATTGTTATCCCGCGCAGCTTAATCAGGTGTTTATGAACCTGATTGTTAATGCTTGTGATGCCATTCGCCAAGCTGAGAAAAGCGCTAAAGGCAAAATCGTGATTGGTTGTCGGGTCAACCGCGATGCGATTGAAGTGATCATCAAAGACAATGGTTGTGGCATGAGCGAAGAAACCAAAACTAAGTTATTTGAACCGTTTTATACCACCAAAGATGTGGGCGAGGGCACTGGGCTGGGTTTGTCGATTGCTTTTGGCATCGTGCAAAAACATGGTGCGCAACTGAGTGTTGAATCACAGTTAGGTGAGGGTTCTACCTTTTTACTACGCTTTGGTGTCGATATCTAAGGCTTAAGACCTAGATGGACTATGCTTAAACCAATATAACCAACAACCTGCAACCCACAAGAAGTCAATAAATGCGTCTGATCATTACCCTGCTATTGCTGTTCGCTGTTTTTATCTCGTTTGTTACCCAAGCAGCCCCAGTCACCCGCTTTGACCGCGTGTCTATTGAACTAGGTCTGTCACAAGTCACCGTGCTCAGCATTGTTCAAGATTACAAAGGCTTTTTATGGTTCGGCACTCAGGATGGTCTTAACCGCTATGATGGTTACAACTTCAAAGTGTTTCGCCATAACCCTGATGACCCTCATTCGATTTCAGATAACGATATTCTTAACCTGACGGTTGATTCTGCGGGTTCGCTATGGATTGGTACTGATAATGGCTTAAACCGCTATGATGCCAATACCGAGCGTTTTAGCCAATTCAAACATAACAGCGCTGCACCCAACAGCCTGAGCCATAACAGTGTTTGGGCCATTGTTGAACAGTCGGCTGGTGTTTATTGGATTGGCACCAATGGCGGTGGCTTAAACCGCTTTAATTCAGCGACCGGGTTATTTAAACACTACCAGCACCAAGCTAACGATCCTGCGAGTCTCAGTAGTAACCATATTCGAGCACTGTATAAAGACAGCAAAGGCAGCCTTTGGCTTGGTACGCTCGATAAAGGGCTTAACCGTTTTAATCCACAGCAGCAAACATTTGACCGTTTTGCACACAACCCTTCAGACCCACACAGTTTGAGCGATAACTTTGTCCGCGCCATCACCGAAGATAACCAGGGGGCACTTTGGTTGGCCACTGCCAATGGTTTAAATCGGCTCAATTTAGACGCCCAGCGTAGTCAAGCAAAGTTTACTCGATACAGCCAGCAAGATACTGAGCCAAACAGCCTGAGCCATCATGATATTCTAAGCCTGTTTAAAGACAGCAACGGGGTTTTGTGGATTGGCACCGACGGCGGTGGGCTTAACCGTTATAATGCCCACAGCGAAGATTTTAGTCACTTTGAGTATCAGGAGGAAAACTTAAGTAGCTTAGGCGGTAACCGAATATTGTCGATGCATGAGGATAATCAAGGCGGTTTATGGTTTGGAACTCGTCGGGCGGGATTGAGTAAAATCACCCCACAAAGACAACATTTTGGCCACTTTAAACACCAACGCTCAGACCCTGCTAGCTTAAGTCATAGTGCGATATGGTCAATTTACCAAGATCTGTCGAATACGCTTTGGGTGGGTACTGAGCATGGGCTGAACAGAAACAGACCAACAGCGGACAACAGCGATAGTTTTGATTTTGAGCATTTTAACCCTCAACCATCGAACCCTGAGAGCTTAAGTCATGATCGTGTTCAGGCGATTAAGCACGATAGCCACGGCAACCTGTGGGTTGGCACTTTTGGTGGCGGGCTTAATCGATATGAACCAAACTCAGCAAAGCAAAGCTTCACTCATTTCAAATACCAGCCATCCGATCCAAACAGCTTAAGATATAATCATGTCACGACCTTATTTGAAGATAGCAAAAAGAACCTGTGGGTTGGCACCAGCGGTGGCGGACTTAATCGCTATAATCCACAAACACAAAATTTTTTACGTTTTGACTTAAACCATGGTTATGTCATCTGCCTGATTGAAGATGATAACGGTACCTTGTGGGTTGGTACTAATGGTGGTCTCTATCGTTTTGATAGCGATGATTTAAACGATAACACCAACAAGCATTTTCCTGCTTATCAACATCAACCATCACAACCAAACAGTTTGAGCCATAATAATGTCCAATCCCTCTATCAAGACAGTCAAGGTTCACTATGGATTGGTACTTCTGGAGGACTCAACAAGTTTGATATTCAATCCCAGACATTTACCCACTATAAAGAAGAAAATGGTCTGGCCAATGACAGTATTTATGGTATTTTGGCCGATGATCAAGGGTTATTGTGGTTGAGCACCAATAAGGGCATTGCGCGTTTTAATCCGCTGACCGAACAGTTCAAGCATTACGATGTTAATGATGGCCTGCAAAGCGATGAGTTCAATCAAGGGGCACATTTTAAAAGTGGTGATGGTGAGCTGTTTTTTGGTGGTATCAATGGTTTAAACCGCTTTTTTCCTGCTGATATTAAGGATGATAAGCAACCCCCTCAGGTGGTATTCACCGATTTTTTGCTGGTTAATCGTTCGGTGCCAGTGAATGCGTCAGGCGATGTTGCAACCGCTCAATCTGAATTCAGTCTCAGTAAAAGCATTGATAATATCGACAATCTGACCCTGACCTATGAGCAAAACCTGGTAGCGTTTGAATTTGCTGGGTTACATTTTACCAATCCGATGAAAAACCAATATGCTTATAAACTCGAAGGCCAGGATAAGGACTGGATTTATACCGATGCCAAAAACCGCCGAGCCACCTATACCAATTTAGCTGCCGGAGATTATACCTTGCGGATTAAGGCCAGCAATAAAGATGGCTACTGGACTGAACCGGGGCAGGGCCGAACGTTAAAAATTACCATGTTGCCACCGCCATGGAAAACTTGGTGGGCTTATTGGCTTTATGTGGCGGCATTGACTGCGCTATTACTGTTGATTCGGTTTACCTTTGTCCAGCAAAGAAATATTTTAACGCAACAACAAAAACACCAAGACGAGCAAATCCTCAATCAGCAACTTAAGCAGGTAGATAAACTCAAAGATGAGTTTTTGGCCAATACTTCCCACGAATTACGCACCCCATTAAACGGCATTATCGGATTGGCCGAATCGCTGATCGACGGTATTGCTGGGCCGCAATCACCCGCGGGTTTACGCAACCTTGGCATGATAGTGTCAAGCGGAAGACGGCTGTCAAACTTGGTCAATGATGTGTTGGATTTCTCCAAACTGAAAAACCGCAACCTAGTATTAAACACCAAAGCGGTGGATATTTATAGTATGGTCGAGGTGGTTCTGACCCTGTCACAGCCGCTTGTTGGTCATAAACCGCTGACGTTGATCAATGGGGTAGACAAAAAACTGCCTGCGGTTCACGCCGATGAAGACCGTTTGGCGCAAATTTTTCATAACCTGGTGGGTAACGCGATTAAATTTACCGATGCGGGTCAGGTCACGGTCGCGGCGGTTAAGATAACGGAGGGTGAAATACAAATTAGCGTCAGCGATACCGGCATCGGCATTGAGCAGTTAAACTTAGCGACGATTTTTGACTCTTTTGAACAACTCGAAGGCCATACCGAACGCCAATATAGCGGCACCGGTTTAGGTTTATCTGTCAGCAAACAACTGGTGGCGTTGCATGGTGGCACACTGGTCGTTGAGTCTGAAATGGGCAGCGGTTCAACCTTTAGTTTTATGTTAGCGGTTAGCCAGGACAGTGCGCTTTGCAACACTAGTGCTAATACAGGATCAGTCACCGGGGCCGAACAG
Source organism: Phenylobacterium sp. (assembly GCA_047617105.1). GTDB lineage: Bacteria > Pseudomonadota > Gammaproteobacteria > Enterobacterales > Alteromonadaceae > JABSOG01. The sequence continues at coordinate 6,731 of JBLGCB010000298.1, forward strand.
CTGGTTTCTCGTTTGCATAGGCTTGAAGATAACGGATCACCAGCGGTTGAAAATACTGCTGAAACCGGGTCGGATAAAAAAAGTGACGATGGCCGTTTTCGTATTTTGCTGGTGGATGATGAACCCATCAATCGACAGGTATTACATAACCATTTGTCGTTACAGAACTATCAACTGATTGAAGCGACTGGCGGTCAACAGGCTTTGGATGTGATCAGTCAGGACGGTCCGTTTGACTTGATTTTACTGGATGTGATGATGCCTGGGGTTTCGGGTTATGAGGTTTGCACTCAACTGCGCGAAATTTATCCATCTAATGATTTACCGGTGATATTTTTAACCGCCAAAAACCAGGTGGCCGATATGGTGCAAAGTTTTGCGGTGGGTGCCAATGACTATCTCAGTAAACCCGTGAGCAAACACGAATTGCTCACTAGGGTAGAAACCCACCTTAAGTTTTTGGATATTCATCGCGACCTTGAAGGCAAAGTGTCGATGCGGACCAAAGCGTTGATAGACACGCAGCAACAGTTAATTCAGTCTGAAAAAATGGCTGCCTTGGGTACCTTAACCGCAGGTGTCGCCCATGAAATCAATAATCCCACCAGCTTTGTTCATGTCAGTTCACAAAACCTCGAAGTGGACTTAGGGCGCTTTCAGCAATTTTTGTTTGATTTGGCGGGTGATGCCAGCGAAGCCATGCTCGACAGTTTTCGCGCCCAATTCGCCCCGCTTTATGGTCATCTAAGTACCATCAAAAACGGCACCGAGCGGATTAAAATCATCGTTGAGGATTTACATGCCTTTACTCAGCTTGATTCGGCTGAGCAAAAAACCGTGGTGGTCACCGATTTATTGCAATCGACCATTAATCTGGTGCAAACCCAGCACCTTGAACTCACTGACTTTGTCACCGACTTTCAGGCCACGCCAGCATTGAATTGTTATCCCGCTCAGCTTAATCAGGTGTTTATGAATTTGATTGTTAATGCCTGTGATGCCATTCGAGAGGCTGCAAAAACCGTCAAAGGCGAAATCGTGATTGGTTGTCGGGTCAACGGTGATGCGATTGAAGTCAGCATCAAAGACAACGGGTGTGGCATGAGTGAAGAAACCAAAACCAAGTTGTTTGAACCGTTTTATACTACCAAAGAGGTGGGCGAGGGCACTGGGTTGGGACTGTCTATATCGTTTGGCATTGTGCAAAAACATGGTGCGCAACTGAGTGTTGAATCACAGTTGGGGGTGGGCACCACGTTTTTGCTGCGGTTGCCTTTGTGATGGCGTTAGCATTTATTGCTGATTTGTAGGTGGATAACGTTTTCAATTATCAAGAAGATTGGGTAAACTATTCAACTTAGCAATTTTTCTAAAATACAAAGTTAGACCATAAAAGGTATTCGAACAATGAAAGTCATATTTTTATCCATATTTTTATCTGCAACGATGATGTTGTTTTCCATTGATGGTTTTGCTGTTGGAAACCAAGCGGTTTCTTCGGCTTATCAAGCCAAAAGGAGTGATGTTCAGGTTACAGGTTCCGGTGTCGTGGTGAAAGTATTGTCGGACGATAATAAAGGTTCACGCCATCAACGTTTTATCATCAAACTGTCATCAGGGCAGACCGTTTTGATCGCGCACAATATCGATTTGGCGCCAAAAATAAAGGCCATCCGTAAAGGTGACACCGTGGGCTTTAATGGTGAATATGAATACAATGCTAAAGGCGGGGTTATTCACTGGACCCACCATGATCCTAGAGGGCGACATCAGGGTGGGTGGCTTAAGCATAA
>JBLGCB010000299.1:0-8495 GCA_047617105.1 Phenylobacterium sp.
CTCAGCACCATACTTAATCATTAAATCAGCATCACCGCTGCTCTGGCCTGCCACCCCACGAATATCAATCCATAAAATAGCAGGACGTTCAGCTGACACTTCAATGGTAAATACTTGGCCAGAATCAATCTCACCAGACAATCCTGGTAATGCCAGACCACTGATTAACTGACCATCATCAGGCATGTCTGGGTCTGTTGGCTCGCCAGGCACATCAGGGTCGGTTGGTCCATCGGGTACATCAGGATCAGTTGGACCGCCATTGCCCACCTGAATACTGTCAATCCACGCGGTAAAAGAAGACACTCTGGCATAAACGCCGTATTTATCCGCTCGGGCACAACCTTCGCCCCACGAGACCACACCCGCTTGGTAAAACTCTCCTTCATGGCGGATCACAAAAGGACCACCACTGTCTCCCTGGCAAGAGTCTTTGCCACCTTCGGCGAAACCAGCACATACCTCAGACCCGGCAATTTGGCCATTGTAGGCGCTTGGGCTGTTGCACACGGCATTGCTGACGATGGGCACTTCGACCTGTTGTAAGAACTGTGGAATATCGCCATTTTCTTCAGTCACGCCCCAACCTGAAACCGATGCCAAAGTGCCCGGTTTGCCTGAGTTGCCCATCACTTGGCTGCTTGCTAACGACAGGTAGGCGATGTTTTCAATCGGTTGGGCCAATTTAATCAGTGCCACATCCGCCGCGTCTTTGCCTTGTTGATTATAATCCTGGTGGATAAACACTTTTGCTGCGACACGAGATACCCCGCTACTGCTGTCTTGTAAGTCAGTGAAATTGGTTTTAATGGTCAGCGAAGCGGGGTTGGTCACGTCCTCAACACAATGTGCTGCGGTTAATACCCAGTTGGCTGAAATCAATGAGGCACCACAGAAATGACTGCCGCCTTCTTGTAATGACACCATCCAAGGGCGCTCGCCCGCTGGACTGGGTTCACCGCCGACGATGCGGTCGAGATTGGATTTTTTTAATTGTAGTTTAACGTCGCTGGCAGAGGCTGATAAGCTCAACGTGAGTGCGATGGCCAGTGTCGTTTTAGCACCAATATGAGTAACAGTGCTAGAAATAGTTGAAATATTCATTTACTTCTCCTTCGATGGTCTACCCTCTGAGCATAGGTTCCGAACCAAGATCAAAGTGCAGACTTAAAAATGTTGGCCAATCAAATAGCCAACGCTCACCATTAATTAAAGTGCATTAGGCGGCATAAAGTTATTGCAGTTGTGTAGCAAGTTGTACGGTATTTAATCAACATGTATCACATTGTGTCGAGGTCAAAAAATTAAACATTTCACAGCTGCCTTTTTACTTGTAGAATAACCAGCAATATTAATCACTGCTTTGGGTTAGGAATATCATGTCTTTGCGCCACTTCACCACCAATGATATCGGCACCATTTATTGTGTTGGCCGCAACTACGCCGCCCATGCCAAAGAGTTAAATAATCCCATCCCCAGCGAACCGGTGATTTTCACCAAAACCCGCTCAACGGCTTGCGCCCTTAGCGGAGAAATTGCCATACCGAGTGCGTTAAACCGTTGTGATCATGAAACTGAAATTGCCATCAGACTGGGCCAAGACTTATTTGAAGCCAGCGCAGAACAGGTATTAGCGGCCATCAGCCATTATGGCATCGGGTTGGATTTAACCTTGCGTGAGAAGCAAACCGAACTGAAACAAAAAAGTTACCCATGGGATCTGGCCAAAAGCTTTATCAATGCCACTCCACTGAGCGGAATGTTACCTTTTAATGCTGATAAAACCGTAAACCTTGAAGATATCGATTTTAGCCTCAGCATTAACGGCGAAATACGCCAACAGGGCAATACCAGCAATATGCTGTTCAGTATCATCAACCTGACTCAGTTTCTCAGTCAGCGGATCCCTTTACAGGCTGGAGACTTGATACTCACCGGCACACCCGAAGGTGTTGGGCCAGTCAACCACAACGATCAGCTGGTATTATCACTCAATGGTGAAACAGTGGCCGAGGCGACTATCGTCAGAGCATGAGCAAAGCTAAGCCACAACAAGTTCAAGCGCCACAAGCGTCACAGCAGCCGCCACAGCCAAAAAAAGCCGCCGCCAGCACTAACTCGCCATGGTATGTGTATATCCTGCGTTGCGCTGATAACAGCCTTTATACTGGCATCACCACCGATGTGTTACGCCGAGAGCGAGAGCACAACGGTCACCAACGGGTGGCAGCGAAATACACTCGGGCAAGGCAACCTGTTAAAATGATTTACCACGAAACCCTGTCCAATCGGTCTTGTGCAACCCGGCGTGAAATGGCGATTAAAAAAATGCAAAAAAAGCACAAAGAAATCCTGATTCAGTGCAAAGACGGGCTTTGTTTATTCCATGCCTGATTCAGCCCCCCTCAATATAAAGTCAAAAGTTAAATCATGCCAATTACCTTAGTTATCACCATCGTCGCTTTTTTATCTGCCGCTCTATTTGTCGCCAAGGTGTTGAAGTTTCCCAAAAACATTTGGTTATTATTTCTCGCCCAACCGCTGGCGATATCTGCCTCTCCAGCGCTGGTGTTTATTGGTGGCATTTTGGGCAGTCAGCTGGCACCAGACCCAAAACTCGCCACCCTGCCCTTAACCACCATGATCCTCGGCGTTGCCAGCACGTCCATACCCGCCGCCTTATTAGCAAGAAGATGGGGGCGAAAGTATGCCGCACTGACCGGTTTTAGCTTTTCTTTTATTGGCGCTGTGCTCGCCATGTTTGCGGCCATACACAGCTTATTTTGGTTACTGATCGCCGCCAGTTTTTGTGTTGGCATTAATTTATCTTTTGTTCAGCAACTGCGTTTTGCCGCCATTGAAAGCGTGCCCGATGGCGGTGATACCACCAAAGCCATTTCAGTATTGATGTTTGCTGGCATCTTTGCCGCGTTTCTCGGCCCTGAGATCGCCGTCATTGGCCGGGACTGGATTGATGCCCCCCATGGTTACGCTGGTTCCTTTGCCCTGCTGGCCATCATGGTTTTGGCCGCAATGTTAGTGATGCTCAACTTTGAAGAACCACAACTGGTTGAAACCGTGACCGAAGGCGAAACCCGCCCGTTACTTGATATCGTCAAACAACCGATCTTTATTATCTCTATCATTTCTGGTGCGGCTGGTTACAGCCTGATGAGTTTACTGATGACCGCCACCCCAATTAGTATGCACAACATGCAGGGCCATGGCCTCAATGAGACCAAGTGGGTGATTCAAAGTCATATCAGTGCGATGTATTTGCCCTCGCTTATCACCCCTTGGTTGAGCAGACGTTTTGGTCTACATCATTTGTTGATGGCTGGTTCTGTGATGTTGATTATCGTGTCTATAGTCGCCCTCAGTGGTCAGCAAGTGATGCATTACTGGGTGACACTGGTATTGTTGGGCGTTGGCTGGAATTTTCTGTTTTTAAGCGCCACCATATTGCTGCCGCAAAGTTATCGCAACGCCGAACGCCACAAAGTACAGGCGACCAATGACTTTATGATTTTTTTCGTTCAGGGGTTATCGTCGCTATTGGCAGGATGGCTGTTGTTTGCCACCAGCTGGCAAACCCTAGTGTATACCGGGATGCCAATGGTCTTGCTGGTGTTGATGAGTAGCGTTTATTACTATCGAAATAGATCGAAGTTGAGCTTAGTTTAGCTAAGGCTTAGATTACTTCTTAGATACCACATTGGTGCCCGGGCCTTCACTAAAATTTGGCAATTGCGCTTGAGCTTGAGCTGGTTCGACAAATTCTAATACGTCGCGTGAAGTTGCATCTCCATAGGCATAATTGGCTCTTTCTGTGGTCAAATACGTGCCTAGGCCGCAAAAACTGTTTTCATCATAGTCGAGCCACTGTTTCTCATGGTTAACGTCATCATGGATATTGGTGTCAGGACGAACCATACTCGACAAGCGGCGCATGGTGCGATGTTTTGTCCTGTCTGAGCCACCAGCCCATGTTTCATCATGACTGCTACCGACCTGGCCGACACTATCAATTACTTGATCATTATGGGTTAACACCACCACATCATCACCGTCGAACCAAATCCCATCGCTGGTAAAATCTGTCACAATCAAAATTTCAGAAGCAGCACGACTATTGGCCACCACATAAGTGGTGTTTGGGGTTAAAATCCCCGACAACTGGCTGGAAATATTCACTTCCTGCGCACCATTTAAATAAAAGTCTAATCTATATTCAGACAAATCAATGGCTTGGGCTGTGCCATTGTATAACTCGATCGCTTTATTAAAACGACTACCTTCAACGTATTCAGAAATAAACACGCTATCAACACTTGCTGCTTGCGCACATTGGGCAAAATTGGCTGCCATTGCCAGCAACACTATCAAGCAAGTTATCGACCGCTTGATGCTATTTATCATTTTTATTACACACATAACTATTTTACAAAACTATTCCTATTATTTAACTTATTTTTCGACATGGTGGGTTAACGGAGACGCATTCTAACAGAATTAATTAACAATGTGACATAAATGTTAAATAAAATACAATATTTTTCTCATTGAATGTCTAATTCATTGATTTAAAAAGAATGTTATTACCAGGAATTCATTATTAATCACCAATGAATAATGGTTTTGGAACAATGTAGGCTAACAGAAGACGATCACCCTTAGCCCCCTGGCAATAAAGGGCAGCGTTTTTTTTGCCCAGCATTAAACGCTAAGAGCGACAATATTAAACATGGGCAGTTCGGCTAGGGACACCCTGAATGTTAATAAAACGTAACTTTTCAGGATGAATAATTATAAGGAAATTAGTTGAAGGATTAGTTAGCGCCCGTCTTGAAACAAAGTTTCAGGGCACTAACTATACGGCACATGGATGTGAGTTTCTGGAGGATGACTAACGCAGCAATAGCTCGATGATCATCGGATCGTGATCAGAAGAACGAAAAGCATCCATCCTGAACAAACGCTGTTGTTGTGCCTTTGATTTATGTTCAAGGTTATAATCGGTGATCCGCATCTCATCGGCATTAATGTGCCAATCTGTTGCATCAACCACTTGGCTGGCCAGTGATGTTGACGCCAATGCATGGTCTAAATAACCACTGAGTCCTTTGTAAACATAAGAATAAGCATCTTCACCTTGAAACTTTTCAACCATATTGTGATAACCCGCATTGATTAACGCGGTCACCGGGTCTTCTTTGGCATAGGCATTTAAGTCGCCAATAATCAGCACATCTTTATCTTGGCTACCGGTTGGTGCGGTGTTGAGCCATTTCACCAGCTTGTTGGCGGCAAGGGTTCTGTTAAGGTTCCAACAGCCCTGGCCATCACCCTGACTGGCGTTGGCATCTGATTTATCTCTAGGGCAGCGTTTAGACTTAAAATGATTCACCACCACGGTAAACTCACCACCACCTTGACTTGATTTAAAAGTTTGCGCCAATGGCTGACGGTTTTTACCATCAAACGGTGCCACCGATAAAGTGACTGCCTTACCCGCCAACTGTACTTTATCGGCATCATAAATCATGCCTACCGCAATCGCATCAGTGCCAAGCTTATTAACATCACTACCATTGACACTAGGACGAACAAAGCTATAAGCCTTGCCAGTGGCGCGGGCCAAATTGGCGGTTAACTCGGCAATCGCACTATGGCTGGCATAACCGTCGTTTTCGATTTCCATCAGACCAAAAATATCGGCATCAATCACCTTCATGGCCGCGACAATCTTGCTATTTTGGCGATCAAATTCTGCTTTGCTGTGGGCACCACGTTTGGTTGGAAAAGTCTTTTCGCTGCCAGCGCCATTAAAGTAATTCAATACATTAAAACTGGCGACCCGTAACTGACCTTTACTACTCCCCTTATCGCTAAGCATGGGTTTGGCCGCTCTGACATTGGTGCGGGTGAATTTCAATTCATCCAAACCACTGAGCGATTCAACCAGGTAATTACCAAAAGCGAAATGCAGCACACCTTCGATGCCTTTGATGGTGTTACCCGTTCTAAAGGGGTGGTCGACCGCAAAAGTCATCAGCGGATTTTTCACCACTGACGAATCATCAATCACAATCTGATTAAGCTTATTGGCAGCGGCAATCTTATTGGCGGCAACACCCGGCTTGGCGATATTGGTTGGTTGGCGTAAACGCCCGTTAGACAAGGTCATTTGACCATAACGGGTGAGATTATAAGTCTCAGACAAGGTCAGAGTTTGTGGCAGCGTAATCAACATACCTTCATAACTTTCAAGCTGATATTTATCCACCAATGGCAAGGTCACCCGAGTGGCCACCAGCGCATTGTTTTGACTGCAAACGGTTAATGCCGACACCTTAGTTAATTGGGTCAAACCTTTAAATTCAGCGACTTTGGCCGTCACCACCACCTCATCACCAGCGGTTGGTTTAAATTGCTTATCGAAAACAAAAATCCCTTCTGAGCTTTTAGTTGAGCCATCCCAATCGCGCTGTTGTTCAAGCAAGTAATAACCACTCAGCCCCGGTTTCACCGCACTGACCAGCGCCTGTACCGTCACCACTTGGTCGACCATAGATGAACGATGAGATTCGCCTTGAATGGCGGAGATCTTGGTGCTTTGCGCAACAGCGGTTTGACACTCAGCTGGCTGATTAGCACGGGCGCTGTTTGGCGCAGCGTTGCACGCCGTTATCACCAGTGCGCTCAGCGCTAAACAGGCCGTTGAAATGGTTTTGAGTTTGCTTGTTATCATCTTAAACCTTCGATTTATTTTGCGGCCAAAATGCCGAACAGGGGATTATACATAAATTAGCGATATGTCGCGGCATTGTCGGCAATAATACCCATAGAAAATTAGCTTTCTTTCAATCTGGTCTTAATCTCATTTTCCATCACTTTGCTACTAGATGCCCAAAACATCTGTAGTGCATGTCCATGATGAATATGCCGGTCATTAAAATCATCATAAAGATAATAAAGACCAGAAATGGACTCATAATAGCCAGCACGCTGAGTATACATTTGCTGGCTTTTTGTGGTGAATTCTAACGCTGTACAATCCCAATACTTGCGATTAATTTCATTCTTTTTCTGCGCTTCAAGTTTTTGCTCTTCTTCCGGATTTTCAAGTTGATTGGCAATTCGATAAGCCATAATAGCGATATTAATGGGCATAAAATGAAAAGGTGAATCGTACTTTTCATTGAGTTCAAGCAATTCGTTGGCTAACGCTATAGCCCTTTTAGTGTCGTTTAAATATAGCGCCGCGCCAACCATGGTATTAAGACCATTTAACCGATTTAAAATGGGGAAACGACAAATCCGTAAATACTTCTCCAAGATATCCTGCGCTCGTTGAACAATTACTGCCTTTTGGAATCTAATATCATCTCGACCAAGTGTTTTCTCATTGTCTATCACATAAAAAAGATGATCAAAATCTATCTCAGAATCGACAAGCTTAGTTAAATCAACCACCAATGGCCTTAATGTTGACTCTTTTTTTACACTTTGATCATCAGTAGTCAAATAGCTTTCTTTAAATACACCCCGATATGACTGTTTAAACCGGCAGGTGTTGATTTTTAATGTCAATAATGCAACAACGAGTTTCGGCGGTATATAATCTGTAAATTCCCTTTTTTGTTCTTCTTGGTTTTTCGAATTGCCTCGATCATTTTTAAAATAACCATAAGCCCTTTCTAATCGATATAATGCTCGCTGGATTAAAAAAGTAATCAAAATGTTCATGCCCTCAAACGCTTCAATTTCATCAAAATAAATTTTATCTAACATATGATTGATAGACTCAACGCCTCTCATCAGTTCATAAGCAGCATCTTCGCAATAACCTGCATCATTTAAGTACACTGCACTTAAATGATTAAAAGCCAAATAGCCCAACAGTCCTTCTAACGAAGATGAAGGTTTATTATTTTCAATCTCTCCATAATTTCCAATATTAATTAACTTCCCTCCCTTACCATCTCGCTCATTAATCGTACCGAACCATCGATTAATGAAATTTCGTGACGCTTTCCCCTTGCAGTGCTCCTGATTGAATATAATAGTCTCAGTAATAACCCAGTTTCGAGTCAAATCAACAAAATGCCTGAGATCATCATCAAGACTTTTTGTACTTAGTCTTTTTTCTGCATCAGTGTTGCAATCTAAACCCGTAATAGAACCTTCCCAACCAGCAACATCTGCCATTAACGAAGGATAATAAACACGAGGTAAAGTGACCTCAGCTAAATCAGCTAACGTTGATGATAAAGACATTGACTGGAAATAGGGAAGTTGAGCGGAGAATGTGACTTCATCGAAAATAAGGTTGAACTTTACTGCTGAGACTCTAATTTTATACAAGTTATATTGCCTAACATAATGCAAGCTAACAGTATAATGGTAAGCTGCATGGTATAGATAACCAGCCCAACGACTCAAATATTCTGATTCTGTGTGCTTTGTTATATGATGCTCTGGCAGCTGACAC
>JBLGCB010000300.1:0-8469 GCA_047617105.1 Phenylobacterium sp.
TTGGTGCATTATATGTCAGCCGTAAGCCGAGAATTCGTTTAGAAGCACAAATTCATGGCGGTGGTCATGAGCGTGGAATGCGTTCAGGCACTTTGCCAACTCATCAGATTGTCGGTATGGGTGAAGCGTTTGAATTGGCGCGTCTTGAAATGGATGGCGAAATTGAGCGTATCAGAGCATTAAAAAATCGCCTCTGGAATGGCTTCAAAGACCTTGAAGAAACCCAACTCAATGGCGATGCTGAGCAGCGTATCCCGGGTAATATGAACATCAGTTTTAACTATGTTGAAGGTGAATCGCTGATTATGGCATTAAAAGATATTGCCGTATCATCAGGTTCTGCCTGTACATCTGCCAGTTTAGAACCCTCGTATGTATTACGGGCGTTGGGATTATCAGATGAATTGGCACACAGCTCCATTCGTTTCAGCATTGGTCGTTTTACCACCGAAGAAGATATTGATTTTACCATCAATTTAGTCAAGGGCGCGATTGGGCGTTTACGTGAAATGTCTCCGCTGTGGGAAATGTTTAAAGACGGTATCGATTTAAAAACCGTCGAATGGGCCAGTCATTAACGACCGATCCATTCATTAGTAAAGCAGGGCGAAGCCTGCCATATATATGGCGGGCAAGACCGAACCTCATCATGGATTATTAACAATCCAATGAGAGAAACAATTTAGAGGATTAGAGTCATGGCTTATAGCGAAAAAGTAATCGATCACTACGAGAATCCACGTAACGTTGGGTCATTTGACAAAAACGATCCGAACGTGGCGACGGGCATGGTAGGCGCACCAGCTTGTGGTGACGTGATGAAATTGCAGTTGAAAATTGATGATAACGGTATTATCCAAGATGCCAAGTTTAAAACTTACGGTTGTGGTTCGGCTATCGCGTCTTCGTCTTTGGTTACCGAATGGGTCAAAGGCAAGTCGTTAGAACAGGCTGCACAAATCACCAACACCACCATCGCTGAAGAATTGGCGTTGCCGCCGGTAAAAATTCATTGCTCTATTTTGGCCGAAGATGCCATTAAAGCGGCGATTGAAGATTATAAAGCTAAGCACTAGGGGCTTAGCCGCTTAGGCGCGCAAAGATAACACCGACAATCGTTACAGTAAATGCGAACAAATAGGAGTATATATGGCGATCACAATGACACCAGCCGCAGCAGAGCGGGTATCAGCTTTTTTGTCGAATCGTGGCAAAGGGATTGGCCTGCGTGTGGGGATTAAAACCACAGGTTGCTCTGGAATGGCATATGTACTTGAATTTGTTGATGACTTAAACGAAGATGACACCTCCTTCGAGATTGATGATGTGACCCTAGTGGTTGATGCTAAAAGCCTCACATTTATTGACGGCACTCAATTAGACTTTCAAAAAGAAGGGCTAAATGAGGGCTTTAAATTCAATAACCCCAAAGTCAAAGGGGAGTGTGGCTGCGGTGAGAGTTTTACCGTTTAATCTCCTTATTTAATCATGTTGTCGCTGCGGCTGTGAAAGGCCGCAAACAAGGTCAAAAGTACTGTGAATTATTTCGAACTATTCAAACTACCCTTTCACTTTGAACTAGAAGTGGCTGGCATTTCTAATACCTACCGTGATCTGCAACGGACGGTTCACCCGGATAAATTTGCTAATGCTGGTGAACACGAGCAGTTGCTTGCGGTGCAAAAATCCGCTCAAGTGAATGATGCTTTTCAAACCCTGAAACATCCTTTGCGCCGGGCAGAATATATGTTATCTGTACAGGGCATTGATTTACAGATTGAGCAAAAGACTTTGCAAGATTCGGCTTTTCTGATCCAGCAAATGGAGCTTAGAGAGCAGCTCGAAGACATCGCTCAACTCGACGATCCTGACGAACAAATCGAAGCGTTTGAACAAGACGTCAATGCACTGACCAGCGAGTTGTATCAACAACTGACGCCAATGCTGGAATCAAGCTGCAAAGTCACCCTAGAAAATGCCGCCAACCTGGTGCGTAAATTAAAATTTACCCATAAATTAAGTGAAGAGCTTGATCGCTTGGAAGACTCCTTGCTCTAAAGTTAACAATTTAAGCGTAAATAACCGAAAGTAGCTAACAATGTCCCTATTACAAATTGCTGAACCTGGCCAAAGCGCCGCTCCTCACCAACATCGACTGGCCGTAGGCATCGATCTTGGCACTACCAATTCTCTGGTCGCGGCTGTTCGCAGTGGCGAAGCCACCACCTTGATGGATGTCCATGGCGCTGATGTTTTGCCCTCTGTGGTCCGTTACACCGAAAACGGTGTCATCGTCGGTGAAGAGGCACAGAAGCTGGCGACCACCGATCCGCATAACACCATTATCTCAGCCAAACGTTTTATGGGCCGTTCACTGGCCGATATTGAACAAAACTGTGGTCCATTACCGTATCAATTTGTTGAAGCGCAAGGTGTTGTTGCGATCAAAACGGTTATCGGTGATGTGACACCCGTTGAAAGTGCTGCTGAAATTCTCAAAACCTTAAGTCAAAGAGCGGTTGATACCCTTGGCGAAGGCCTTGAAGGCGTGGTGATCACTGTGCCTGCTTATTTTGATGATGCCCAACGTCAGGGCACCAAAGACGCCGCTGCATTGGCCGGTTTAAATGTCTTAAGATTGCTTAACGAACCCACCGCTGCGGCAATTGCCTATGGCCTTGAAAGCCAAGAAGAAGGGATTATTGCGGTTTACGACTTGGGTGGTGGTACTTTCGATATTTCGATTTTGCGCTTAAACAAAGGCGTATTTGAAGTGATGTCGACCGGCGGCAACTCAGCCCTTGGCGGTGATGATTTTGATCACCTGTTGGTCGATCACTTTAAAGCCTTGGCCGATATCGAACAGCTCAGCGATCGTCAATTGCGTCAGTTTTACGAAACCGCCAGACAAGTGAAAGAAAGCCTCAGCCAACAAGACAGCGTTGATTTCACCTTAACGCTGGACAGTTGTGATCACTCGGGCAGCATCAGCACAGAACAATTTAATCTGTTGATAGCGCCGTTGGTAAAACAAACCATCAAAGCTTGTCGTAGAGCAATAAAAGATGCTGGCATCGACAAATCTGAGATTCAAAATGTGATCATGGTCGGTGGTTCAACTCGGGTGCCTTTGGTGCTGAGCGAAGTGAACGACTTTTTTGTTCGTGATGCCCTAACGTCAATCGACCCTGATAAAGCGGTGGCCTTAGGCGCGGCTATTCAGGCCGATATCTTAGTGGGTAATAAGCCTGACAGCGATATGCTGTTGCTTGACGTTATTCCATTATCGTTGGGCCTAGAAACCATGGGCGGGCTGGTCGAAAAAGTCATCCCGCGTAATACCACTATTCCAGTGGCTCGGGCGCAAGAATTCACCACCTTTAAAGATGGTCAAACGGCGATGATGATTCACGTCACCCAAGGCGAACGCGAACTGGTGGCCGATTGTCGTTCACTGGCGAAATTCACCTTAACCAACATTCCACCGATGGCCGCCGGGGCTGCGCATATTCGCGTGACCTTCCAGGTCGATGCCGATGGATTGCTCAGTGTATCGGCGAAAGAAAAATCGACCGGTATCGCGGCGACCATCGAAGTCAAACCCTCATACGGTCTTAAAGACGATCAGATTGCCGATATGATCAAAGCGTCAATGACTCACGGTAAAGAAGATATCCTCGCCCGTATGCTGGCTGAAGCCCAGGTTGAAGCCGACAGAGTGATAGAGTCGGTGACCTCAGCGTTACAACATGACGGTGAGCGTTTGCTGAGTGAAGATGAGCAACAGGTTATCGTTAAGGTGATTGAACAGTTGATTATGGCCCGTAACGGTGAAGACCGTGACATCATTGAAGCTGCCATCAAAGTGGTTGATCATGCGACTCAAGAGTTTGCTAACCGCAGAATGGATCAGTCTATTCAGACCGCATTGTCAGGCAAAAGCGTCAGCGAGCTATAACCTAGCGTCAGCGAGCTATAACCTAGCGTCAGCGACCTATAACCTAACGCCTTGCCGAGAAAAAAGGATAAACAAAACATGCCACAAATTATATTTTTACCCCACCAAGAACTGTGTCCAGACGGTGCAGTGTTCGACGCCGAAAAAGGCGAAAGCATCTTAGATGTTGCATTAAAGAATGACATCATCATCGAACATGCCTGTGAGAAATCCTGCGCGTGCACCACTTGCCATATTATCGTCAGAGAAGGCTTCGATAGCCTCAACGAAAGCGATGAACTAGAAGATGACATGTTAGACAAAGCCTGGGGTCTGGAACAAGATTCTCGTCTTGGTTGTCAGGCGATGGTTGAAGATCAGGATTTGGTGGTGGAGATACCTAAGTATACCTTGAATATGGTCAGTGAACGGCATTAAGACAACAATACCATTATCTAAAAAGGCCAATAACGGATGAAGTTATTGGCCTTTTTTTCGTTTTGGCGCTGATTTGGCCTAAAAATGTATTGGTTAAGTGGTAATTTGTTCACCTTAATATTAAAATAAATTCAGTAAAAACTTATCAATGGAACTTTGTATCAAGGGGCTATTTTGATTTATAAAACACTTAACCACCAAATAGACGAACAAGCTTTAACGGTCACCGATGCCAATAATAGTAGCCTTAATATTCGTCCTAAGACTGGTCAGTTATTGCTTATGTTGCTGAAAAACTCAGGTCAACCTATCAATAAACAAACCTTGCTTGAAACCGTGTGGGCAGGTTCTATTGTCGGTGAACAAGTGGTTTTTCAATCAATCAATCAATGAGATCAGGCAGTTATTCCCCAACACTCAAGTGATCAAAACCATACCAAAGCAGGGTTATGTTTGGTTGCCTGACGTGGTCATTATTGAGCAAGTTAAACCCGCAAAAATAGTGGCAAAAAGACCATTCATTGCTTTGTGTGCGCTTGTGGTCGTTATGGTGTCATATGGTTTATTTAAACCACCATATGGTGGCTCAAATGACGCTCAACCAGCTGGGCAAAATGTGCGTGGTTCAGTCGTTATTTTGCCAACTCAAAATCAAATAGAAGGTAACGATCATAGCTGGGTTAGGCTCGGCATGATGGACCAAGTGATTCAACGCTTACCTAATTCTCAATATCGAGACGTTTTACAAACCGACTATGTATTTGAAGTATTAAAGCGAGCGAATGCGCCTTTAAACAATATACAGACAGAACACATTCAACAAATTTTTCAGGTCTCGGGCGCTGAGCTTATTGTCTCTTCTAAGCTAATAAGGGGGCCGCATGATTACCAGTTAAGTTATGTCTTTCATTATCGTAACACGCTAAAAAAGGGCGTGCTTGTTAACAGAAAAATACAATCACTCACCGATGAATTTAGCCTGTTAATTGCTACCCAATTAGGTGATGAACTTTTACCGATGCAAATGACCTATCAAGCTGATTTTAACAATGAGTTGCTTGGCAATGCGATAGAAAAGAGCCTTGAAGGTGATTACCAATCGGCTAAATCAATGCTCGAAAGTATTGTGCTCAGCAACCCTGAAAACTTGACAGCCCAGCGTATATTGGTTGAGAGCTTAATCAGTTTAAGGCAGTTCAAGCAAGTCATTGAGCATATCGACAGTGCACTACCTATCGCCTATAAACTAAAAGACCAAGATGAAATTACGCGCTTGCTTTATTTAAAATCTATTTATTATTTAGCGACTCATAATGAGTCAAATGCAGCAGATATCGCCGTGCAGGCACTGGCCAGCGCAACAGAAAATAATGATTACCTGCTAATGGCTCACATTACCAACATACAGGCAGTCCTTGCAGCTAAAAATGGCAATTATCAACTGGCCGAAAAGCTATTTAATAAAGAGAAGCAACATCATCAGGTGTTGCGCTGCCCAGCCGGTGAGGCTCAATCTTGGTCGTATTTGGCGAGGCTTGCCAAGAAGCAAAACCAACCCCAGAAGTTTGACCAAGCGATAAATCAGGCGATAAGTATCGCTAAAAATCGAGATTTAACCTCACAACTCAATGATTTTTTAAAAACAAAAAGTCAGGGTTTTCATCAATAAAAACATCAATAAAACATCAGTAAAAACATCAATAAAAACAATGGCTTTAGATAATTATAGAAAGTTTTTGTGGCTTTAAGCAGCGTCGATATGAGACAAAGCGTTCGTCGAAAATTAAATAAAGTAACTAGGGAAAATTATGAAGCGTATTGTTTGTATATCACTATTATTAATCAGTGTTGGCAGTTGTTTTGCCAGCGAAACAGAACACCAAGAAATAAAGTCGGTTATCAATGCCTACGATCAATCCATTCAAGCCAAAGATAAAAGTCGATTTCTAACTATATTTGCCGACCCTTCTTTGCCGATGATTGCGGTCTATTCTAAAGAGGTGATGAAATGGCGTCGCGCACTGGTCAAAAAAATCAATAAAGAAAAAAACAAAAAATTAGTGGCCACCAAAACTTTTACATTAACACCGACAGAGGGGATTGACATCAGTGTTTCCGAGAAACTGAGTACCAGAAAAGCACTCAGCAGTATAAAAATTGTTTCTGACGGTAACATTGCCAATGTCTATTTTGATTACGTGTATTACATCGATGATAAAAAGAATAACTGGGGCAGCGAGAGTTGGCAGGTGATGCAGACATTAACAGGCTGGAAAATAAGTTCTGTTATTTATTCGATAGCCGGCAGTATTTAAGATTTTGTGTCAATTTTGATTGTCACAATTGATTGGTACTAAAGAAAGCATTTGATCTGTTGAAAAGGCCGATAATATATTGATATTATCGGCCTTTTTTATTTTCGTCGTGATCGTGTTTTGCTTGAAAACTTGTTACCTATCCCACAAGGAAGTCATAAAATTGTCTATTAGGTTATTATTGTTATCGAGTTCAAAAACGGCTTGTGTATCACTGACAGACTGGACATAAAACAAGAATGCTCTACCTTGTTTTTTTTCATTCAACAGTACTTTATCAAAGGTTAATTGATTGAAATAAGGATTTTCACTATTTAAACGGTATAGCTCGATTAGAGATTTAACCAACTTAGTATCATTTTTAAGTGCTGACTCTGTGGTATACGATGCGTAGAAACCCTTTTTATACTGCCATGGCTTTAACATTGACGGCCTAAAGAGTTGGCGCTCTGAGGATACTAAGAAATTATCTATCAGGTTATCATCTTTATCGAGGGTAAATATCGCTTGAACGTCACCACTGTCTCTGACTTCAAAGAAATAGACTCTGGATTGCTTGGCTTCATCCCATAATACTTTTTGAAAACGTAGCGTATTAAATTGAGATTGATAATTGGTCACCCTATATAGCGCCATAAAGGCTCTGATATTATCAGCATCTTTCCTGCGTATATCCAAAGTGACATGTGATGGCTGCGAATGTTGTTTGTAAGCCCACTTTTTGGTCATGCATCCTTGTATGCCCTGCTGTTTGGCTGCACATGCGAACAACAAACAGATAAGAGACAGTAGCAGGTATAATCTTACTTGAGACATTAATAGTCCTTTCTTAAAGGTTCATTTTTTTGTTTTTCAATGAAAAGATGTAGAGATCACAAAATTGTCTAGTAACTCATTATCATTATTTACTTTGAATACAATTATATCGTGACGAACATGTTTTATATCAAATAGATAAAACTTAAACTGTTTGTCTTTATCCCGTAACATTTTATAAAAGCTCAACTCATTGAATTTGGGATCTTGGCTTCTGGTACGATAGTATTCAGTAAATAGCTTGATCAGCTTGTCGTCTTCCTTTGTTCTTACGCTTGGACTATATGAAGGATCGAATCCTTTTTTATATACCCAGTTATGCATATCTATTGGTTGAGTATTTTGTTGACCTGAAGTACAACTCGGCAATATGCTGACAAAACAGATACTCAACAACAATCTTATTCGATCCATTATTTTTTCCTTAAGTCTTCACTTTTTGCTGCTCTGTATATATTTCCTGTGTCTATCCCATATGCCTCTGATTTTTTGAGTCCGATTTTATTACGACTATCATTGATTGTCCCTTGATCTACTTGTGATGCGTGTCCAAGCAATTCATGAGCAACCACAGCTTCTGTGGACGAAGTAAAACTGCCATAAGACCCATTTGGACCATTTTCGATAGTAAGTGTTTTCTCGCTAAAATTTACTGCTGTCATACTTCCTGTGCCTATGTCATTGCTGTCACTGCCTTTAGGTCCTGTGGGAACATTTGCAGCAGCTTCACCTGGTTCGGTCTGCCGTATTAAATGAACATTTGAAGACACGTTTAGTTTATCAAACCTTGCCTGCAAAACAGGGTTTGACTTTGCTACTTTAGTCACGATTGCTTGCATTTTTGATTTTTCTGCGCCTACTGCCAAATATACTAATTCGCGGCCATCAGGGTCAACATACTTGTACGGATTATTGTTTACATAAGTATATCGATTAAACCCCTGAATATTACCTTTTTCAATA
>JBLGCB010000301.1:0-8459 GCA_047617105.1 Phenylobacterium sp.
GAGCATGTTGATAACGCCCGAATCATCAATCAAATTGCTCAGTGTTTACAGCAACAAGATCACCTTTTTACTGATATCGATACAGTGTTGTACCTTGGTAGTGGTGACAGTCATGCGGCGGTTTATATTGAATCCGGACAACCGATGAGTGATGTCGATCGTCAGCTTATCGAGGTTTTTCTCAGTAATATTTGTGTCGGTTATGAAAACGTTAATTTATTTCAGCAACTGCGGGTGGCGGCGTTTCGAGATCGCCTGACCAAAATGCCCAACCGGACCGAGTTTATTAATCTGCTTGATAAATTTGTTAACAATGTGCTGCCTGGTGATGTGGTGGCGTTGATTGATATTGATCATTTCTCTGATGTCAACGATGGCCTCGGTCAGGACGTCGGTAATCAGTTGTTGTTATCTGTGGCCACCAGACTGAAAACCGCGTTGTCTGAACATTGTGTCTTGGCGCGAACGGGGGCTGATGTGTTTGGCATTATTGGCGACAGTGAATTTATCAACGAAGATAAACTGCTGCCGTTGTTTAGCAAACCCTTTAAAGCGGGTGATCACACCATTCCTATCAACGCGACCATCGGTTTTTGTCGTAAAAAGCAATCGGGTAATACCGGTTTGGCAGCGATGAAACAAACGTATATTGCACTTAACCGAGCGAAGAAAAACGTTGGTGCTCGCAGTGAGTATTATCAACGAGAAATGGAAGAACAAACCACTTGGCGTTTGGGCATGATCCGCCAATTGCGTACTGACTTTGCTGATCGCAAATTACAGGTATGGTTTCAACCGCAGATCAGTCTTAAGACCGGACGTTTTATCTCAATGGAAGCCTTATTACGTTGGCCTACCGGGGATGGAGACTTTATCTCTCCGAGCGTATTTGTACCGTTGGCAGAATACTCCGGGCTTATCCTCGACATTGGTGACTGGGTATTAGAACAAGCCTGTAAGCAACTGACTCGACTGGATGAATTGGGCTTGTCGCACATGCGGGTGGCGGTGAATGTATCAATGCTACAATTCAGAGGCATTGATTTTGCCAGTAAAGTGGTGAAAACCATTAAACGTTATGATATTGAGATGAACCGGATTGAATTGGAGATCACCGAAAGCGTGGTGATGGACAATCCGCAAATGGTGATTGATGTACTCACCGAGTTAAAAAGCCATGGTATTGCGATTTCGATAGATGATTTTGGCACTGGTTTTTCATCGATGAGTTACTTGCAGCAGTTACCGCTAGATCGCATCAAAGTCGATCGTGCATTTGTGA
The DNA here is from genome assembly GCA_047617105.1 of Phenylobacterium sp. GTDB lineage: Bacteria > Pseudomonadota > Gammaproteobacteria > Enterobacterales > Alteromonadaceae > JABSOG01. Next base: position 1,283 of record JBLGCB010000301.1, read on the forward strand.
TGGACATTTATAAGACCAGTGGTTCGATTCTCGCCGATACCATCATCAGCCTAGGCAATAAACTGGGTTTGCACACTATCGCAGAAGGAATTGAAGAGCCAGAGCAAGAAGCCATTTTGAAAAAAATTGGTTGCGAAGAAGGCCAAGGATTTATGTATTCGAAGCCCATCCCATCCCATGAACTAGAACCATTTCTATTACAACACCACCGTAAACACTCTTCACCTTAAACCCAGTACCATCAAAAAAGGCCACAACGTGGCCTTTCTTTTACCCTGCTTTTCATGCAGCTCGCTGCAACTCAGTAAAGCGCTTAACCGAGCCCCAGCGAGGAAAAGCGATTTACTTTTTAGCTGCTTCAAAGGCAGACACAATCTCAGCCTTAGCTGCTGCAGCGTCAGCCCAACCTTCAACTTTCACCCATTTACCGGCTTCAAGCTCTTTATAACGCTCGAAGAAATGCTTGATTTGGTTTTTCAGCAATTCTGGCAAGTCTTCTACGTCTTTAACATCATCGTAGATTTTGGTTAACTTGCTCACTGGTACTGCAACGATTTTAGCATCTTCGCCAGATTCGTCAGTCATCTTCAATACGCCTACTGGGCGACATTTGATCACAGAACCGGCCAACAATGGATAAGGGGTTGGTACCAATACGTCTACTGCATCGCCATCTGGTGACAATGTGTGGTTCACGTAACCGTAGTTACAAGGGTAGAACATTGGGGTGGACATGAAACGGTCTACGAAAATGGCACCTGAGTCTTTGTCGACTTCGTATTTAATCGGATCTGCATTGGCAGGGATCTCGATGATCACGTTGATTTCGTCTGGTAGGTTTTTGCCTGCTGGTACGTCGTTTAAACTCATTGCTCTATCCTTCAGTTATTGGTCAGGTCATGAACCCGTAAAAAATCTGGTTGTTATTATAAGGTGATTTTCTACCGGAGCAACCGTTAGGGGGCTTATTTGTCGGTTTTATTCTCTTTTTGCCGTTTAACCCACAAACCACTGGTATTAACGGGTGTACTGTTGCTGGTGATAAATGGTTAATTCTTATTCGATTGGGTGGGATTGAGTGGTAACAGCTTGCGACAAAGGGGGATTCACGCTGGAAAAAAGGGTTCGGATAAATGATTTATCCAAACCTCGTTATTTTTACTTATGGTAGTCAAGGCAGCTTTGTACTTCTTCGGCTGAACCCATAATCACTGGCACGCGCTGGTGAATATTGTCAGGTTGAATGTCCATAATGCGTTCATAACCGGTTGATGAGATACCACCGGCCTGTTCGACCAAAAAGCTCATTGGATTGGCTTCGTATAACAAACGCAGTTTAAACGGTTGCTTCTTATTTATAACATCGGTGGGATACGTGAAGATCCCGCCGCGAGATAACAAGCGATGTACATCACCGACCATGGCGGCAATCCAGCGCATGTTAAAGCGTTTTTTGCGTGGGCCTTCTTCACCGAGCAATAGGTCAGCAATATATTGTTGCATCGGTTGTTGCCAAAAACGCTGGTTTGACATATTGATGGCAAACTCTGCGGTTTGTGGCGGAATGGCGACTTTGTCCTCAGTCAATAGGAAACCACCATGGGTTTTGTCAAGGGTGAACATCCGCACACCTTTACCCGTGGTCAAACATAACATGGTTGACGGACCATACAAAACGTAACCAGCAGCGACCTGTTGGGTACCCGGTTGCAAAAACATGCTTTGATCATCCGGTGAGGCACCGACAGGGGCTCGGGTGATTGAGAAGATAGTACCAATCAGCGAGTTGATATCGACGTTAGACGAACCATCGAGCGGATCAAAGGCCACTAGGTATTGACCATCTTTAGAGCCTGGAACAGAGAACTCCTCCTCTTCAGACATAATCGCCCGGACAAAACCGGATTCGAGGGTGATGTCTTTGAATAATTCGTTGGCAACCACATCTAGGTGTTTTTGGGTTTCACCTTGAATATTTTCATCAAGCGTTGAGCCTAAAACCCCAGCCAGTGCGCCCTGGCTGACGCGAAATGAGATTTCTTTACATGCTGCCAATATCGTGCGGATCAACGAGAGCAGATCAAGATCAACCCCATCTTCTCTAAGTACCGGTGTGAGACGTCGCATAACGTTTGCCTTTTATGTTGTGTTGTCGTGGCGGAGCAACGATCTCCGCTTATCTTAGGTAATAACGGTTTTTATGCCCGGTGTCACTATAACCCTAGTGCTAAACCCTGGGCGCGCCCATTTTAATCGAAAACAAATTTAATTTCAGGTGTTAATTTAGATGTCGCTGGCGGGGATTTTTGTTATAACTGTTGGCTGCGTTTTTCCTAGGGTCTTAAGGGCGTTGTGGGACGTTGTGAAGTTGCGGGGATAATGGAAAATTTATTGCCGTGAAGGTGGCCTAATGGTCACAAATGACATAATAATGAAATCAATGGGGTTGTCTGTGTTGAAGAAAATAAGCTTTATCGTGTTCATGTCAGTACTGATGTTGGCGCTGCCTTTGCGGCTGTTTGCGGCATCAATTGAGGAATTTACCAAGGGGATGGAGAAGAACCCTGGTTTTTACACATTTTATTACGATAGTAATGAAGGTAAAGTGTTTGTTGAATTAAGCCAATTTGAGCAACCTTTTTTGTTTCAAAGCAGTTTACCTGCGGGTTTGGGCTCTAATGACCTAGGATTAGACCGTGGTCAACTCGGTGAAACCCGACTGGTGCAATTCGAACGTTTTGGCCAAAAGGTACTGCTTAAACAGCTCAATCCTTTTTTTAAAGCCACCAGCGGTAATGTTTCTGAACAGCAAAGCATTGAAGAGGCGTTTGCCAGTTCGGTGTTGGCTGGGTTTAAAGTGGTGGCCAACGATAAAAAAACCGTGCTTATCGATTACTCCGCTTATTTAATGTCAGATATCCATGGCGTCAGCCGTCAACTAAGCGGTAGAAAACAAGGCAATTTTAAGTTAGACCACGATCGCTCGGTGATTTACCCCAAACGTAATAAGGCTTTCCCTGACAATATCGAACTCGAATCGATGTTGACATTCGCCGGCAGCGAGCCGGGTAACTTTGTTAGACAAATTGCCCCAGACCCTTATAACCTAACGGTGCGGATGCATCATTCTTTTGTTCGTTTACCTGATGATAATTACCAAACCCGTACTTTTAGCCCTTTTTCTGGTTTTTGGAGTATAGAATCAAAAGATTATTCCGCTAAGCTCGATGAGTCGATGGCACAAAGGGTGATCCCTCGTCATCGTTTGATCAAAAAGAATCCACAAGCACCAATGTCTGAAGCGGTAGAGCCGATTGTTTATTATCTTGATGCGGGTGTGCCAGATCCGGTCAGAGGGGCTTTGCTTGATGGTGCCAGATGGTGGAATGCGGCTTTTGAGGAGATTGGTTTTAAAGATGCCTTCCAAGTGAAAGTATTGCCCGCTGATGCCGACCCGATGGATATTCGTTATAACGTGATCCAATGGGTGCATCGTGCTACCCGAGGCTGGTCTTATGGTTCCTCGGTGATTGACCCACGAACGGGCGAAATCATCAAAGGTCATGTGACCTTAGGGTCATTACGGGTGCGCCAGGATATCTTGATTGCCCAGGGATTAACTGCCGCTTTTGATGGTGACCCGGATAAACTCAAAGCGGCTCAAGAGATGGCGCTGGATAGAATTCGTCAGTTGTCGGCCCATGAAGTCGGTCACACCTTAGGTATTGCGCATAACTTCGCGGCCAGTACACAAGACCGAGCATCGGTGATGGATTACCCGCAACCGTTAGCGACGTTAGATGATAATGGTGATGTGGCGCTAACCGGAGCTTATGCCAAGGGCGTTGATGTGTGGGATAAGTACGTGATTGCGTATGGTTACAGCGTGTTTGCAGGTGAAGGGGCCAGTGATGAAGATAAGCAATTGGCCCAGCTTGAACGTCAGGCCAAAGATAAGGGTTATCTGTTTATCTCAGACCCTGATTCACGTTCAGCCAATGAAGCGCATCCGGACGCTAATTTATGGGATAACGGCAAAGACCCGGTGGAAGAACTTAATCGCATGGTTAAGGTGCGCGCAAAGGCGCTGAGTAAGTTTGGTTTAAACAGCATTAAACAGGGCACACCACTGTCGTCGCTAGAAGAACGATTGGTGCCTTTGTATTTGTATCACCGTTATCAGGCTCAGGCAGCGGCTAAATTGGTCGGGGGCCTTGATTACGGCTATGAAGTCAAAACTGCTGGCGCGGCGATAGGCAGTACGATTGTTGAGGCATCGCGGCAAAAAGCGGCATTAAATGCCATTTTAGAGACCATCAGCCCAGATTTTTTGGCGTTAGAGCAAGATACTTTAAATTTAATCCTACCCAAAGCCTATGGTTATTCACGAGATCGCGAAAGCTTCAAAAACCGCACTGGGGTGACCTTTGATCCGGTGTCGATTGCCGAAGTCGCCGCCAGACACAGCGTCAGTTTATTGTTGAATCCACAGCGTCTTAACCGGGTGGCACAGCAGTCTGGGCAGGTCCGTGACGGTCTGACGGTGAAGCAACTGGTGAATGCGATATTCAAACACAGCATCAAAGTTTCTTCTGAGTCAGGGTTAAAATTGCCGATTCAACAACGTGTCACCAGTGTGGTGATGGAGTTGGTGATGCAAGCGGTTCAATCTGACAAAGTGGCCCCTGAGGTTAAAGCAGTGTTATATGATGAAGTGATGCGTTTAAGCCCATGGTTAAGCAAAAAACTGAAAAAGAAAAATGGTCCCAACCACGGTTTGTATCGTTTGCTCAAGCAGCAATTAACTTGGTTTGAACAAAGCGGCGAGTGGAAATCACAATTTAAGTTATTACCATTGCCCCCAGGCTCACCAATTTAACGATTCAGGGCACTCATCTTTCGCACCATAACGGCGTTATTGTCGTACTCAAATAGTTACATAGGTTTATATGCGCCTATTTTCCGTGCGACAATGCCTTGTTCTGAAGCGAAATCTAAGCACCCTGAACCGTTAAATTATCAAAAGAGGAAAGACCATGCATATTCATATACTGGGTATTTGCGGCACATTTATGGGCGGCATCGCGGTGATTGCCAGAGAGTTGGGCCATAAGGTCACTGGCTGTGATGCCAATGTGTATCCACCGATGAGCACTCAGCTGGAAGCGTTGGGCATTGAGTTGTTGCAAGGTTATTTGCCTGAGCATCTCGACCCTGAGCCTGACTTGGTGATTGTGGGCAATGCGGTGTCTCGCGGTAATCTGGCGATTGAGCATGTGCTCAACCGCAATATCCCTTATATTTCAGGCCCGCAATGGTTACTTGAAAACCTGCTTAAAGACCGCTGGGTGCTGGCGGCATCGGGCACCCATGGCAAAACCACCACTGCCAGCATGATTGCCTGGATTTTAGAATATGCCGGATTAAAGCCGGGCTTTTTAATCGGCGGTATTCCGCAAAACTTCGGTTTATCTGCCAGAATCGGTGACAGTCCGTTTTTTGTCATTGAAGCCGATGAATACGATACCGCGTTTTTTGATAAACGTTCTAAGTTTGTTCATTATCGGCCACGTACTCTGGTGATCAATAACCTTGAATTTGACCATGCGGATATTTTTGCCGATTTGGCCGCGATTCAAAAACAATTTCATCATTGTGTTAGAGCGGTGCCGTCTAACGGCCTGATTTTAACGCCAATGGGCACGACGGCGGTTGATGAAACCATTGACATGGGTTGCTGGACGCCGATTGAAACCGTTGATGGCGAAGGCGCGTATTGGCAGGCGCAATTGCTGCATCCTGATGGCAGCCATTTTAACGTCACTTGTGATGGCAAAGCGGTGGGCGAAGTACGATGGTCATTGTTGGGTGAGCATAACGTGCACAATGGTTTAATGGCGATTGCTGCGGCCCGCCATGGTGGCGTGATGGTTGAACATTGCGTGGCGGCGTTATCATCGTTTAAAACCCCGAAAAGACGGATGGAGTTGGTGGGTGAGGTGAACAAGATTCGGGTTTATGATGATTTTGCCCATCACCCGACGGCGATAAAAACCACCTTAGCGGGTTTAAGGCGTTCATTGGCAGGTAAAGGGCATGGACAACGGATCATCGCGATACTGGAACCGCGTTCTAATACCATGAAATCGGGGGTGCATAATGTCGAATTGGCAGAATCGGTGACCGAGGCTGACAGTTGTTATTTTTTTGAGCCACAAAATCTCGATTGGGACTTTAACAAAATGGCGACGTTATGTCGTACCACCACCCATGTGTTTAATGATATTGATAAAATAGTTGCCGCAGTGGTTGAAGAAGCGACCAGCAATGACCATATACTGGTGATGAGTAATGGCGGCTTTGGTGGTATCCACCAAAAATTGCTGGAAGCTTTGTAGAATGCCGACAGGGCAAAAAGTTCATCAACGAATTTCATGCCGGTCCCCAATAGAATCCAGCTTACGTTAAATTAATGACACAAGGTTTTCATGATACCAAACACAACATTTGCTGGTCAGGTCACGGTGGCCTTTACCGGGGCTTCGGGTGCGCCCTATGGGATGAGATTGCTCGAAGCGTTGGTGGCGGCAAATTACCAAGTATTTTTGTTGATATCTGGTGCTGCTAGAGTGGTCTTTGATACCGAATCAGCCATCAAAATTCCTGCTTCGCCAGACAAAGCAACGGCTTTTTTTACTGACAGACTGAATGCTGACGAAGGCCAAATCACCGTGTTTGGCAAAGACCAGTGGTTTTCGCCGGTGGCCTCAGGGTCGGCGGCACCAAAACAAATGGTGATTTGTCCTTGCAGTACTGGCACCTTGTCATCCATTGCGGTTGGGGCTAGCGATAACCTCATTGAACGGGCGGCCGACGTGGTGATGAAAGAGCGAGGTCAGCTAATCGTGGTGCCTCGAGAAACGCCGTTTAATTCGATTCATCTTGAAAACATGTTAAAGCTGTCGCAGATGGGCGTGACCATCATGCCTGCGGCACCGGGATTTTATCATCAACCAAAATCGATTGATGATTTGATCAACTTTATGGTCGCACGGATACTTGATCACCTAAACATTCCACAAGATAGCGTACCCAGATGGGGATATGGTAAATAATACAATGAAAGCATTAGAGATTGTCGGACTTAAAAAGACCTATAAAGGCGGTGTAGAGGCGG
>JBLGCB010000302.1:0-8457 GCA_047617105.1 Phenylobacterium sp.
TGATTGAGAGCAAAATCAATAAGTCGATTATTGACTATTATGGATTCAGTGACTTTTTAAATGACAAACCTTTTATCGAACAAATCACTATCAATATAAACCCGCAATTTAGATATAAAGATTCCAGTGTTAGCAATGAGTTACAGGACAGACAAACGTCGGATCTGATCGCAGAACTCATCTCCTACTCAATAGGCTGCATGATGGGCCGCTATTCCCTAGACCGAGAAGGTTTAGTCTATGCCCATTCAGCCAATGAAGGCTATACAGCGTTAGACAACGAAGGCGCTTACAAAACCTTCCCAGCTGATGACGATGGCATTATTCCATTGACCGATCTTGAATGGTTTAGTGATGATGCCACTTGTCGTTTCCGAGATTTTGTCACCACAGTTTGGGGTGAAGAAAACTTGCAAGACAACCTCGACTTTGTCGCCGAAAGTTTATGCCTACATGCACTCAAAGCCAAGCGGGGCGAATCCAGTTTAGAGACCATTCGCCGTTATATGTCGGGCCAATTCTATAAAGATCACCTCAAAACTTACAAAAAACGACCCATTTACTGGTTGTTCAGTTCAGGCAAACAAAAATCCTTTGAATGTTTGGTGTATTTGCATCGCTATAATTCGGGCACATTGGCCCGTATGCGTACAGAATACGTGACCCCGCTGATTGGCAAATACGAAGCCCGGTTGGGGCAATTGGGCCAGCAGATAGACAGTGCCTCAACCAGCGAAAAAACCAAGCTGAATAAAGATGTGTCAGCGTTGGAGAAAAAACAAATGGAACTGCGCACCTTTGATGACAAGCTTAAACATTACGCAGATATGGGCATTTCTCTCGATTTAGATGACGGCGTAAAGGTGAATTATGGCAAGTTTGGTGATTTGTTGGCAGAAGTTAAGGCGGTTCATGGTAAAGTCGTCAAGAATTGATGGTGAGTTAATATTCATCCGTTTAATAGGAAATAACAGGTAACGCTTTCAAAAATAAATTATGCAAATTGAACAATTAGAACTCGGTCTTAGCAATAAATTTTCGGTCAATGCCCAGCAGCGGACCGTGGTATTTTGGTATGACCCGGCACATAGCTTTGCTGCCCAGCTTGAACAATTGGCTTTGCCACAAGTGGCGGTGTTGAATATGGCGGAGCAATCGACCCTTGAGGTGAAAAAGTGGATTTTAAGGGATCATCCCGAGCAATCTTACCTGCTGTATTTTCCTTATGCCGAACCCAAAGATGAAGATAACTGGTTACTAGACATCAGTTGTTTTGCAGAGCAGTTTTATGCCGATCATGCTGCGATGTTACTCAATGCGTTGGGCATTAAGTCGATGGCGATGCGTGAACATATACACGCTCGTGAACGCTTTTTTGCCAGCCAAACGCGTATTGATGAATTGCGTCAACGTATCACCGAGTCTGAAGATGCATTTACCCTTGATTTAAAAATGATTGCCGTGCTGGCCATGGCAGAACCTACCCTCAATAATATTTTAATGGCACTGTTTGGTGGCCAAGCCAGTAAGATAACCGAGCAAAATCGCGATAATTTGCCATTGATAACCGATCTAGCACATTATGATTTACTTGACGCTTTTTGGCGACTTTGTCATGACCGCATTGGTTATGTCAATATGCCGCATGAGGCTCGCAAAGCAGCGGATACGTACAAAGAGCAGGATCAACCGGGGTCAACACAAACACCACAAGCTAAGTCAGACCGGGCCATGGCGCAGTCGCAAGATGTACAAGACCTTTTATATAAGCTTTTTTGTACTGAGTTGTGCGTACAGACAGACAATGCGATGACATGGGCACAGGACAATATTATTTCATCAGCTTCGGGGCGCGCTTATGCTTGTGCATTTATGCATGAATGGCGAGACAGCAAACGCTTTAGTCCTGACTATGACATTATTGCCAAAGACATTAGCGACGCGCTTGATATCACCAGTCGATGCGCTGGTTATTCGCCGTTAGCGTTACAAGCATGTTATACCTTCGAAGCCATTGAACAAGAGGTCATCAGAGGGCTGGTGCAGCATTTAATTCATGATGTTGATGAGGATAACAAGCCGTTGGTAGCTGTTGGGATTAGTGCCGTTGATTTTGAAAATGCAGTGTCTAAGCGCCTTAGTGGCCACTGGAGTGTGACCATAAATGCGTATGGTGCGATATATCAGGCGTTAAAATCAGCTGCTCAATTGTTTAAACTAAGGCAGCAATATGCTGAAGGTTTTAATTACCCTGATGCCCGCTCGATGTTTACAGCTTATAGCGAAGAGTTGTTTTTATTTGATAAGCATTATCGGTTGTTTAACCAGTTTACTGACCAAGTGCAATCAAAGGGAGGTGATGTTCTGCGTCAAATGGATGAAGCCATCGAAAACCTTTATGTCGATTGGTACTTGTATGAATCGGGTTTGGCCTGGGACAAATTGCTCGAAGCAAACAATAGCCTTGAGCAATGGCGCAGTTTGTCACCACACCAACAAACCAACTTTTACAACACTGACGTCAGGCAACCCATTAATAACAAATCGATGAAGCGCATGTTTGTGATCATCAGTGATGCCATGCGTTACGAGGTCGCTCATGAATTGATGGAACAAATCACCGATGAAAAACGCTTTAAACCCACTTTAAAATCAATGGTGGGCGTTTTACCCAGCTACACCCAGTTGGGTATGGCGGCGTTGTTACCTCATCAGCGCCTTGACTACGCGAGCAAAAACGCCACGGTATTGGCTGATGGCAAAAGCACCAGTGGCATAGAGAACCGTAATCGAATTTTACAAGCCCATGGTGGTATTGCGGTAAGTGCCAAAGACTTTTTGGGCTGGACGCAAAAAAAAGGTCGAGATGAGTTTCATGATAAAGCGGTGGTTTATATTTATCATGACACCATTGATGCGTTGGGTGACAAAGCCCCAACAGAGCATAAAACTTTCGAAGCTTGCAGGGATGCAGTTGTTGAGATTAACGACTTGGTCAAAAAGTTGATTAATAATCTCAATGTTAGTCGGGTATTGGTGACTGCCGATCATGGTTTCTTGTACCAGCAAAAAAGCTTAACCCAACCAGCGAAAACCGGGTTAGGAGGAGAGCCAGAGGGCACATTTGAAGCGAAAAAACGCTACATATTGGGCCGCTCGCTACCAAAACATGATTTATGTTGGCATGGTAGCATTGCCAATACTGTCGCGACAGCAGTTGGCAGTGACGTTGAATTTTTGTTGCCCAAAGGGGCGAATCGTTTTCATTTTATTGGTGGGGCAAAGTTTGTTCATGGTGGCGCAATGCTGCAAGAAATTTGTCTGCCAATATTAGAGATACAAATGTTGCGAGGCAAGAAAGCCGATCAGAATGAAAAGGTCAAAGTTGGTATTATCATCGAAAAACCCACCATTCGCTTTGTTAATCAAATTGAAAAAGTTCGTTTTACCCAAACCAACGCTGTCGGTGGCAGTTATATTGAACGTAAAGTGACCTTGGTGATTAGAAATAATAAAGGTGAAGCGGTATCAAGCGAAGAGACACTGCTATTTGATGCTACATCAGGTGAGATGAGTGAACGTACCAGAGAAGCCAGATTTAAACTGATAGGCAGCCAGTTTAACCGTAATGAAAATTACCAACTGTTTGTTATTGATTCAGCCACCGGCACTGTTGTAGAGCACTTTCCTCGCTCGGTGATGATTGACCTATTAGACCGTGATGACTTTGGTTTCTAAATATGTAACACTTCAGCGCAATCATCTTTTGCACCATAACTGCGTTATTTTCGTACTCAAACAGTTGCATATGAACTATATGCGCCTGTTTTCCGTGCGCAAATGCCTTGTTCTGAAGCAAAATCTAATCACGCTGAACAGTTACCTAAATATTTTATATAACCTGACAGGATGTGGTAGAGCCAAAGGCGAAACCCATCACAACTGTGGGGCTAAAATAGATGGTGATGATGTTTTAATGGTGTTTTTGGTTGCATGTTGTTGGCATGTTGCTGTATATCTTGCTACGATACCGACCTTATAAACCAACCGCGATTTTAAATAACCAATCAAGACAACAATGAAATGAGTGATATGCCAAAAGATACCATTGAAACCACCGACCTTGATGAGTTATTAAATGATGCTTTTCGCGGTCGTGTGGTTCGTAAAGATCTCACTAAGAAACTTAAAGAAGGTGCCAATGTGCCTGTTTATGTTCTTGAGTATTTGCTTGGCATGTATTGCGCCTCAGACGACGAAGAAATCGTGCTCGAAGGGTTGGAGAATGTAAAACGTATTCTGGCCGAAAACTACGTTAGGCCCGATGAAGCCGAGAAAATTAAGTCACTGATTCGGGAGCGTTCAAGCTATAAAATCATTGATAAAGTCACTGTGAAGCTTAATCATAAAAAAGACATTTATGAAGCGCATCTGTCGAACCTAGGCATCAAAGATGCGGTAGTGCCTAACAAGATGGTGGCCAATAACGAGAAGCTACTTACTGGTGGTATCTGGTGTATTGTTACCGTTAACTATTATTTTGAAGAGGGTCAAAAAACCTCACCATTTGAGTTATTGACGTTAAAGCCAATTCAAATGCCTTCGATGAATATGGATGAAGTGTTTGAAGGCAGAAAAGCCTTTAGTAGCCGCCAATGGATGGATGTTTTGTTGCGTTCAGTCGGGATGGAGCCTGCAAACCTGGATGATAGAGCCAAATGGCATTTGACCGCTAGGTTGATTCCTTTTGTTGAGAACAACTATAACGTGTGTGAGTTGGGGCCAAGAGGCACAGGTAAGTCGCATGTTTATAAAGAATGTTCGCCTAACAGTTTGTTGATATCGGGCGGTCAAACAACCGTCGCTAATTTGTTTTACAACCTCAGTCGTCGTCAAATTGGTTTGGTGGGTTTGTGGGATGTGGTGGCGTTTGATGAAGTCGCGGGCATTACTTTTAAAGACAAAGACGGCGTGCAAATCATGAAAGATTTTATGGCTTCAGGTTCTTTTGCCAGAGGTCGTGATTCAATTGAGGCCAGCGCGTCGATGGTTTTTGTTGGCAATATCAATCAAAGTGTCGAAATGCTGGTGAAAACCAGTCACTTATTGGCGCCATTCCCAGATGCGATGATCGACACTGCATTTTTTGATCGTTTTCATGCCTATATACCCGGTTGGGAAGTGCCAAAGATGCGCCCCGAGTTTTTCACTAATCGTTATGGGCTTATTTCTGATTATCTGGCTGAGTTTATGCGAGAGATGCGTAAACGCAATTTCGCTGATATTATCGATAGATACTTTAAACTGGGTAACAATCTCAACCAGCGTGACGTGATTGCGGTTAGGCGTACCACATCGGGTTTGCTTAAACTGATGTATCCTCACCAGTTGGTTGATAAAGAAGATGTCAGGCAATGTTTGATTTATGGGTTAGAAGGGCGAAGGCGGATAAAAGAGCAGTTGAAAAAACTTGGAGGCATGGAGTTTTTTGATGTGCACTTTAGCTATATTGACAATGACAGCTTAGAAGAGTTTTTTGTTAATGTGCCAGAGCAGGGCGGTAGTAAACTCATTGCCGAGGGGTCAACAGTGCCTGGTGTCGTTCATTTGGTTGCGCTTGGTAACTCTGGTCACCTTGGTTTATATCGCTATGAAACCCAAATGACCGCAGGTAACGGTAAGCATAATACTTCTGGTTTGGGTTCTGGTACTGCTGCCAAAGAAGCGGTTCGGATTGGTTTTGATTATTTTAAGGGCAATTTGCAACGGGTCAGTGCATCGGCCAGATTTGCTGAGCATGAGTTTCATTTACATGTGGTTGAGCATCATGGTAATGGTGCCAGTGCTAAGGCGAGCCTAGCGGCGTTGGTCGCGTTTTGTTCGATATTGCTGAAAAAGCCAGTGCAAGACCAAATGGTTGTGCTGGGTGATATGAGCTTAGGCGGCGTGGTCAGCCCAGTGGATGATTTGGCTGGTTCATTACAAATGGCGATGGACTGCGGGGCCACCAGAGTGCTGATTCCGATGGCTTCTATGGCAAATATCACCTCTGTGCCAGGTGAGCTGTTTGCCAAGTTTCAATCGAGCTTTTATACCGACCCGATTGATGCTGTGTTTAAGGCATTGGGGGTTAGCTGAGCCTGACTGATGGCGCGGGTTTGTAACTGTTCAGCGCACTCATCTTTCGCACCATAACGGCGTTATTTTCGTACTCAAACAGTTACTGATTTTTTACAACGCCAATAAATTATCCCCACTATTACGATCAATAAAACGCACAAACGGATCGACCCCGGCAAACAACGGTTTGCTTGGCACAATCACGGTGATCACGTTTTCGCCACTGCTGAGCAAATGTTTTTGACGATACAGGGTCCCGGCAGTAAGGTCTTGGCTTAAGTCATCCGGGTCGCTGCTAAATAACCCGATGTCGACCAGCGCTGCCAGTGGCGCTGGTTTCTCATTACCCTGACCATCGGCGATAAAACGTTTGGCTTGAATGGTTAAGGTCACTTCAAATTGATTATCTGGCGTTTTCACTACCTCAGCTTTATCCATTTTTAAATCATATAGATTGATTTGGCCAAATAGCCGTTCGATGGCCAGCTGTTCGCGTTCGCTGGTGTCGTGATTGATCAACGCCATTAAATCTAGGGTGGTGGGATAATGCTTGTCATTTAACTGGCTGTATTTGTATTGGTTGATAAAGCGCTTTAACGCCAAGTTAAGCCGGGTTTCACCCAATAAATCCACCAGTGCCATCATCGCCAATGAGCCTTTGTTATAGTGAAGATAAGGTTGGTTTTCTTCTTTAAGCAGCGGCAGTTCTTGCTTAACTTCGCGACTGCGCCCTTTTAAATAACTGTCGAGTTCGAGCCTAAGCATGGCGCGTAATTTGCCCTCACCATATTTCTTTTTACTGAGCATTAACGCACTGTATTGTGCCAGGGTTTCAACCAGCATGGTGCCGCCTTGCACGTTGGCACCATCTACTTGGCCACCCCACCATTGATGGGCGATTTCATGGGCGGTCATATAATATAGCGGGTCGATGCCATTGGGGTCGGTTAAGTTGGTGATAAAACCCGATCGTTCAGCATAAGCGACAGTGTTGGGAAAGTCTTGGGCAAACACTCTAGGGCCGGGTATTTCAATCACCCGTGATTGACGATGCTGATAAGCACCAAAACTGGCACTGTAATAATCAAGCGCATCTTTGACCGTCTGCTGCATGTGGCCAATATTTTTATCGTGGGCCGGATGATAATAAATACCAATATCAACATTACCACTTGGGGTTTGATGGCTGGTTTCTAGGCTTTGATAACGCCCAGACAAATAAGCAAAGTAATTTTCAATTGGCGCATCCATTTTATAATGAAAATAACGACGTTCGCCCTCAAGCCATTCTTTTTGCAGATAACCCGGGGCGATGGCGATTTGATCGGCCGAGGTCGACACGGTGGTTTCAAACTCAATATAACCGCTAGACAAACCGAGCATGGTTTCGGCGATTGATTCATCATAATGCTCGGTCGCACCCAGCGGATGGGCGCGAAGCGTGGGCGGCAAACCTAATGTTTTACGTAGGTCTGGGTCAATCAATTGTTCAGAACGGCGATAGCCAAAACGGGGGAAAATCTCGGTGTTTTGCAAAAAAGTGCCGTTTTCAATTAGCTGCATTGTCGGCCTTTTATCGGTGAACCCTTGATGTTGTATCACGGTGGCAAAGCGGCCTTGGCGGTGTTCGCCCGGTTGCAACGGTTGGTCAAATTCAAACCAATGAGTATTTAACGCGCCATCAACCGGGCCGAGTTTGCCGCCTTCAATCTCAAGACTAAAATCAATCGGCTGATAACCGGGGCTGGCGACAAAAATGGGGTTGTAACCGGGCATCGAGACCAAAAAGCGGCTGATGGGTTCGGCGGTTTTATTGCTGATAACAATTTGCGAATTGATATTCACTTTGCGTTGGTGGGGGAAAATATCCACCGCGGCATTGAGTTTGGTCATGGTGGGAATGGGCGCATCGGCCCAAGGGCTGTAGCGCTGTTCGTATTCAACATGAAACTGGTCGAGTTGCGCTTTATCGTAATAAGGGTTGAGCACTCGGGTGTTATAAAAAATGGTGCTGCCACTGATGATAAATACGGCAAGGCTGGCCGTTAGGGCCTGTTTACCGCCCCGACCCAGTTGATAACCCAGTGCAAAGAGTCGCACTTTTAATCCTTGTTGTGGTCCTCGTTGCCATAAACCATAACCGATAATGCTTAGTGCCAGCGACAAAGCACCCCAGTACAACATATACCAACTGTGGCTTAATAATGAGACGCCATAACCATTCATATCTGAATACACCAGCGCGGGTGAGTGGCTGAAACGAAACATATTATGGCCCAGCCCTAGTGGTTCCATCATAAAATCTGAGGCAGTAAACAGTACAAAAGCCAGCATACC
>JBLGCB010000303.1:0-8443 GCA_047617105.1 Phenylobacterium sp.
CTGATATCGCCACTCGAAGTAAGTTTAATTTCTCGTACTTAGACACTAATCAAGCTGGCCAAAATTTCGTCGATTGGAACACTATGGCTGGTGATAGTAAGTTGGTCAAGCTGATGGATAAACTTAAGGAGTTCACCCGCAAGCCTTTAAGTGATTGGCAAGAAATGAAAATAGGCAAAGGGAAGGGAGGTGGAAAAGGAAAACGTCAAAGTTGCCTCGAGATCTATGGAGAGTTCCCAGCGAAATCAGCATTCAAACATCCTTCACATGTGCCAGAAGATGTTCTTTGGGCCAGATTCAGAATAGATAGTAGTACCAGATTGGTCGGATTTGTACTGCCCGCTAAATATAAAACGTTGACCGATAAAAGCAGAAATACATACGATACAGATACATTTTACATTGTGTTTTTAGACGAGAACCATCAATTTTATTTAACATGACTGTAACACAGGAGTGGCGAAAGTCCACTCCTGTGTTACAAGGTAGGCTACTTACTATACCCAACAGGCAGTTCGCTTTTACGCATATAACGATTGCGTAAAGCGTCCTGACGACTGTCAGTGCTGTGTTCTTCACCGTTGATCCACAGTTTATCTACTTTGCTGCTCAGTTCAAACGGGTCGCCGCTCCACAGCACCAAGTCTGCGGGTTTGCCAACGGCGATGCTGCCAGCGTTGATATTCAGCGCCTGTGCAACATTCACGGTCATGGCGGCCAGTGCAGCCTCTGGTGACATGCCATAAGATACCGCAGTTCCCGCTTCGAAACGCAAGTTGTTCAGGGCGTGTGCACCACCGGAGGCAAAAATAACTTTTACCCCGGCTTTGACCAACTTACCAGGATTCTCAAGCGAAGGGTGCAGGCTGTCGAAACTGCCCGGCAGCGCTTGCATCGCATCAATAATGACTGGCACGTCAGCTTTGGCCAGTTGCTCGGCAACCACAATGGCATCGGATGCGCCAACAATCACCAAATTCAAACCAAAACGCTGCTTTAATTTAATCAATTGCAATAGTTCACTGGCGCGATCGGCTGCGACGATCAATGGTTTTTTCCCTTCTAACAAAAGGTTAACCAACTTCTCTTCTCTAGAAGGTGGTTTGCTCTCGCCTTTGTCCTTTTTATCTTTTTTGGCTTTTTTCTTGGCTGCTTTGGCGAGTTTTTCCTCGGCATCCTCGAATTTGTTGATTAAGGTTTGCAGACTCAATGCCCGCGAGCCTTTTTCTTTACCGCCCAGTTTGACCAAGACGCCATTTTTAGGGTTAATTACGCTATCGAAACTACCGGATAAATCAATCACTGAAGTTTGTCCGGCAAAAATGGTTTTACCACCTCTGGGGGCCAGTACGCTACGGGTGATACCGCCTTTGCGGCTGTACGGAATAGCGGTGCTTTGCGGGTTAAATGCTAGGCTTGGATCAAAGGTGATATCAGCCTTGTCATCATAAGCATCGCGAGTTTCTGCCACCGCACCAACTTCAACCAGACCTAACTGGCTAAAAGCAGCAATAAACCCGGGGGTTACAATGCGTCCTTTGGCGTCGATGGTTTGATCTGCTGTTACGGTCGCTGGATTAATCGCACTAATGACACCGTCTTCAACAATGATTGAAGCGCCTTTAAGCACACCTTGCTCTGAGGCTGTGTGCACTGTGGCATTGATAATGGCTAAGCTGTCAGCTTGAGCGCTGGCGGTTAAGGCAAATAAGCCAATGGCTGCCAAGGTTTTACTGATTCGATTTAGTCGGCTCAGTGGATTGGTTGTTGTTGATAACATACTTTTTGACTCCTTAAACTGAGGGTTATTGTTGACCTAACATAAAATCACTTTTCGCCTGATAACGTTCATCAAAGCGATCGTAGACTTTGGCACCGTCTAAAAAGACTTGCTCGGCTTTGGCGTAGACACTGAACGGAGTACCGTTCCAGATCACCACGTCGCCACGTTTGCCCTTTTCAAGTGAACCGGTTTCATCGGCAATACCCAGCGATTTGGCTGGGTTTGAGGTGATCCAACGGATGGCATCTTCCTCAGTTAACTTAAAGCCATTATCATTGGCATTAAACAGGATTTTGCCTGCTTCTTGGTTAAGACGTTGAATGGTGGTGCCAGAATCTGAGTGGACCACGGCGCAAGAGTTTTTCGCCGCATCTACCATGGCGACATTTTCATGCACCATATCATAGGCTTCCATTTTGAAACCCCACCAGTCTGGCCACATGGCAGCACAGTTACCGTTTTGAGCCAACAAGTCAGCAATTTTATACGCTTCAATGGCGTGATGGAAAGTGCCAGAGTGATAACCAAACTCCTTGCCCAAATCAATCATCATCGCCATTTCTTCGGCTTTATAACAATGGTTGTGAATTAAGATATCACCTTCAATAACGCCAGCCAGGGTGTCGTTTTGTAAGTCACGCTCTGGTGCTTTGGGGTTTTTGCCTGCGGCATAATCTTTTTCGTATTTGTCCCAGGCGCGCTTATATTCAGTGGCACCAATAAAGGCTTCGCGGTAACCGGCCATGTTACCCATACGGGTCGATGGCAACACGCCTTTTTCTTTATAAACTCGCTTGGGGTTTTCGCCACAAGCCATTTTCAGGCCATAAGGGGCTGCTGGAAATTTCATCCCTTGCATGGTGGTTGAGGGCACGTTTCTTAAGGTGACACCACGGCCACCCATTAGGTTGCCTGAACCCGGTAAGATTTGTAAGGTGGTGATGCCACCGGCACGAGCGGTTTGTAAACCCGGATCTTGTGGCCAAATACTGTGTTCGGCCCAAACCTCAGCAGTGACCGGGCTGGTCATTTCATTGCCATCGGCATGAGAGGCAACACTCGGACTGGGATAAACGCCCAAATGTGAATGCACATCAATAATGCCCGGCGTGACCCATTTGCCTTTGGCATTGATGATCACGGCATCATTGGCTGAGATATTTTTGCCAACCTGTTGAATTTTGCCATCAACAATTAATACATCAGCATCGTCTAACCGCTCACCAGTACCCGTCAACACGGTAGCATGTTGGATCAGGGTGTTTTTGCGTGGTAAAGGCTGATATGTGCTGGGATAGGGGTTTTTGTTGATGGTGACTTTTTCATCTTGTATTTCAGCGGGCTGACAGCCAGCTAGGGCCGCACTCATGGCGACGAGTAGCAGCGACGGGGCGATTAAAGGTTTTAAAGGTGTCATTAAGGGGTTTGTTCTTGTCATGCCAGGATCTCTTCCTTCATTATAATTTGCGCATTACTGTAACGGACATTGGGCAAAGATGCGATAGCTTGCTGAACAATTGCAGGCAAAAAGGGTTTAATTACTTGAAATCATTCAAAAACGGCTATACTTACAGAGCGGTTAGCAGGCCATTGCTTTACAGTTGTCATGCAGTTTGGGAAACCCGTAACTTTAATCGGTAAATCAACAGCAAAAAGTTTGCTTATGACAAAATTAGAATTAACCATCGCTGGACGTGTGTTGACTGGGTTGCTACTGACCTGTAGTACCATTACCTTTAGCATCATGACCAGCACAACGGTTGCCGCAAGTGGCCACCAAAATACCCTCAAACGGCTTAAACAGCTGTCTCTTAGTGAACTGACCAATATCGAAGTTTCTATAGCCTCAAAAACCCCTCAACGTTTCTTTGATACCCCCGCAGCTATCTTTGTGATTACCGAACAAGATATCAACCGTTCTGGTGCCACTCGGCTGCCTGATTTGCTGCGCATGGTGCCAGGATTTAACGTGTCCCACATTGATAATAATATCTGGGCCGTAAGTGCCCGTGGGTTTGGTGCTCGTTTTGCCAATAAGCTGCTGGTCTCTATTGATGGTCGAACCATTTATAATCCATTGTTTTCTGGAATCTTTTGGGAAATGCAGGATGTGGTGATGACAGATATTGCCCGTATCGAGGTGATCCGTGGGCCGGGGGGCTCGGTATGGGGATCTAACGCGGTGAATGGGGTGGTCAATATCATTACTAAAAAAGCGCAAGACAATCAGGGCGGTAGATTTGTTATTGGTGGCGGTAATACCGAAAAGATATCGGTGGCCTCTTATGGCGGCAAAACCCAAGCGCCGATTTTTTATCACTTTAGCGCCAAGGTTTTTGATCGCGACACCGCACAACTCTCTAATAGTACTACCAATGGTAATGATGCCAATGATGATGCCCTAAGCAGGCGACTTGATTTTCGCGCCGATTGGCAATACTCAGAGACTGACGAGTTGTCATTTTTTGCCCAACGTTTTGATGGTCACAATAACCGTGGTATGGAGATCCCTGACAACAATGTTTTCATGATGAAACAGGTATTATCTCGCACCGATACTTCGGGTCACCATATGATGTTGGACTGGCAGCACCAATACAGCGGTGGTGGTCATGGTGATCTGCGGCTTTTTTATGATAAAACCAATCGCCACGATCGCCGTGAAGCCAATGTGACCAGTAAGGTTTATGATATTGAATATCAGCATCAGGCAGATTTTTTTGATAACCATTCTTTGTCATGGGGATTGGGATACCGAGTCAACAAGGTGGTTGCGTTACCGACCAGCCCACTGATTTCTTTTGTGGTGATGGAAGATCATTATGTTGCCAGTGCCCATATACAGGATGATATAGCCCTCGATGACGACAAAAGTTTGTTTCTAACCCTGGGTTCAAAGTTTGAGAATACCGAAAGCACCGGGTCGGGCGTGGATGTACAGCCCAATGTGCGTATTCGCCAGCGGTGGGACCATGGGCTGCTATGGGGCGCAGTATCAAAGGCGGTGCGAGCACCGTCAATTTCTGATCATGGCCTTAGAGTGAATGCATTTGCCGCCCCCGCTGGTGGGCCTCAGAATCTACCGATTAGTGGCTATCTACATGGTGAAGAAAATGTCTCTGGTGGCGAATTGATCGCCTGGGAGCTGGGTTTTAGAACCACGCTGGTGGACGATGTGTTGCTCGACTTCACTGTTTTTCATCATGATTATGATGATTTGATCAACAGCAGATTCAGCCGGTTTGAATCGGTGGGCCAGGGCGTGCCTGAATATTTTCGGCTTATCATTGAATCAGATAACGGACTTTCTGCCACCACCAATGGTTTGGAGGCGGCGATTGACTGGCAGTTGCTTGATGGCTGGAAATTACACTTTGCCTATAGTTACCTTGATATGAACATTACCATTGACCCTGCTAGTGACCAGACCGGGGTGCTGTTGGCGGGGCAAAGCCCTAAGAACCAGTTATCTGTGCGTTCGTTATATGATTTATCTGATGATGTAACCGTGGATTTATGGTTCCGTTATGTCGATGAATTAAGCCGTTTTGCGGTGGATAGCTATTTGATGGCTGATTTGCGGCTGGGCTGGCAGGTCAACTCACACCTTGAGGTGAGTCTGACCGGGCGTAACCTCACTGATAAATCACACTTTGAGTTTGGATCAATAAGTGATAACTCTTTGCTGACCGAAGTTGAACGCAGTATTTTCCTCAACCTGCAATGGCAGTTTTAAACGGATGAATATATTGTTACAGTTATTATCCCCCCTGAGACATGGTTGGTCGTGGTTGATGCTGCTTTTGCTATTTTGCTTGCCTTTACAGGTGCAGGCAGCAGAAGAAGGGCCTTCTGATGATCAAATCAATGCGGTATTCCTCTATAATTTTGCGGTATTCGTGCACTGGCCTGATACCGCTTTTGCTAACTCACAGAGTCCTTTTCGTTATTGCGTGGTGGGTGAAGATGATTTTATCGATACTTTGGCCCTTACTCTGCAAGGAGAAGCGGTGAAAGGGCGTTCACTGGTGGCCAGTGTTATCAATCCCGCAAACAGTAAAGTCAAGAATCAGACGCCCTTATCAGATTGCCAGGTGGTGTATATTCGTCAAGATGCAATGGATAAATGGCCAGACATTGCCCGTGAAATTGCCACTAAGCCTATCCTCACGGTAAGTGACAGTCGTGATTTTGTCGCTTCAAAAGCAGGCATGTTGAGCTTAGTGAAGCAGAAAAACCGCATTCGTCCCGCCATCAATATCACCAATGTTGCTTCAACCTCTTTAAAAGTCAGTGCCAAATTACGCCGTATCTCTGAACAAGTCAGTAAACGTCAGGGAGGGCTGTAACATTATGGCGATGAATCGACTGGCTAATTTGCCGATTAAACATAAGTTGACGGTGATCACGTTGGGGATCACTTTTGTGGCATTATTGATTATGTGGAGTGCTTTTGTTACCAGTGAGTATTTCAGTAAAAGAACAGCGTTGGTTGAAAAGGGCATGAGTTTGACCCGTATTCTTGCGGTGAACAGTACTGCTGCCATCGCTTTTGATGATGCTCAAACGGCGGCGGAGGTGTTGGGGGCATTAAAAGAAGTGCCCATTGCCCTGACGGCAACCATCTATGGATTAAAAGGACAACCTTTTGCAGTGTATAGCAATCTCCATGGTGTGATTTCGCCATGGCCAGAGAGTCAGGTTGGTTTAGCGGATATTCAACCACTGAGGTTTGATGATACGTCCTTTAATAGAAATAAACTCACCACCGATCAGTTGGAGGTTTATCAGGATATTAAAGAAAGCGGACGGCTGATTGGTTATATCAAAGTGACCTTTAGCCAAGAGAACCTTAAACGAAGCCAAAATAAATTGGTGCTGATTGGACTGTTATCAGCGCTGGTTGCCATGTTACTGACCTTCTTTTTTGCCACCAAACTACAAAAACTGATCACCTACCCGATTGAAATTCTGGCCAATACCATGGCCCACGTCAGCGACAAAAAAGATTACAGCCATCGCGCCGAGAAATACAGCAATGATGAATTGGGCAAGCTCACCGACGGTTTTAATACCATGCTTGAACAGATTGAGAGCCGGGATGCTGAGCTGGAAAAATCCAAAGCCCTTGCTGAGGAAGCCAGTCAGACAAAAACCCTGTTTCTTTCCCGCATGAGCCACGAATTAAGAACCCCACTAAATGCCATTATCGGTTTCTCTCAATTATTGCAATCGACTCATGGTGCCGATGCGACCGATAACGAACGCAAAGCGACGGAACATATTTTGCTGGCCGGGCGACATTTGCTGATGCTGATCAACGATATTATGGATATTGTTAACTTTGAGCAGCGTGCTGTTGAAATCAATTTACAAGACTGCCCGCTGAATAAAAGCATCGAAGAAAGCTTGTCGTTGGTACATTCTGTGGCCGAGAAAAGCAATATTACCCTTCACGCGGATCATACCGCATTGTGTATTCGAGCCAATCATGATCGACTGAAACAAGTATTGGTGAATTTACTGACCAATGCGATCAAATATAATCGACCTGATGGCAGGGTGAATATCAAGGTTTGCGAGTTGGCGGGGGATTTGGTCGATATTAGGGTTGAAGATAGTGGTGTTGGCATTGATAGTAAAGATTTCGAGGCAATATTCGAACCCTTCACCCGGTTAACCTATGCCGAATACCATGAAATTCAGGGTACGGGCATTGGTTTGGCGTTGAGTAAGTTTTTGGTTCAGCAAATGCAGGGCGAGATCACCATAGAAAGTGAGTGCGATGTGGGCACCACCTTTCATTTGATATTCCCCAAAGTGGATGTTGTGGTCAATAGCCATGAATCTATTATCATAGAAGACGTTGAGAAAACGGTAAAAGAGATCAAACGCAAGGTGCTCTATATTGAAGATAATCTTGCCAGTAGAGAGTTGGTGATCTTGTTAATTGAAGATTACCCTGGCATTGAGCTATTCACCGCCAATACCGCAGAACAAGGTATAACGATTGCCCGCGAGCAATTGCCCGATTTGTTGATTATTGACATTAACCTGCCTGAAATGAGCGGTAATGTCGCGGTGAAAATTCTTAAAGATGATGCCAAACTCAGTCATGCGAAATTTTATGCGCTTAGTGCTGATGTGTTACCTGAACAAATTGATAAAGCGATGGCCGCAGGTTTTGACCACTACCTGACCAAGCCAATAGAAATTAATGCGTTGGTCGAGATAATTGAAAATATTGCGTAGGTGCTATCAAAGCGTGATCCACAACCCGCCACTTAACTTTGGTCAACAGAGGTTAATAATGACAAAACAATTAACACCCATATTCACCATCCCACCAGATGCGGCTGATAACCCACAAGTCAATGATATTTTTACTCAGGTAAAACAAGTCTATGGCGTGCCCGAAACTCCCCCTCTTTACCAATCACTGGCCAATTCACCCAATGTATTACAAGGCACTTGGTGTCTGAGCACGGCTGTTATGGACAAAGGAGAGCTGCCAACGGCGGTCAAGCAGATCATTTTTCTGGCGGTATCTTCAGCTCGGGGTTGTAGTTACTGTGAATTGGTTTACTCTGCATTATGCAAAATTGATGGCATCAGTGGTGAACAAATCAAAGCTGCCGCCAGCGCGCACAATGACTTGAT
>JBLGCB010000304.1:0-8394 GCA_047617105.1 Phenylobacterium sp.
TATACTAGGAATAGGGGCGACAGGAGAATAAGCATTGTTAGTGCTTTTTTTGGCACTGTTTAATTTGGCATAGTTTAATCTGGCGCTGATCAATGCTTTGGTTTTATTGCTGTGCATTGACAATTCACCAGCGGTTTGACCTTTGAGGCTGGCTTGCTTAGCAGCAATATACTCGGCATAAGCCGCGTCTTGTTCTGCTACTGAGGCCTGGATGCTGAGGTCACCAGATTGCATCAGCATTTCGATGATACGCTCAGGTTGGGCGATGTTAATATCGAATGAATGTTCTGCAACGGCGCTGGTTGAGAGCAGCAGGGTGGCTGCGGCGGTGGCCAAAGATAATTTGGATATGGCAAATTGGGATTTTTTCTTGACAGCTAATTTCACTACTAAATTCCTTTATTCTAATTGGATTAATTTATCAAGCATTGTTAGAACAACGCTTACTACGACACTACATGTAAATAAATCTCACCAACATGTAAATAAATCTCACTGTTGTCGTAACGTGACGGTTACAATCTGAGCATGGCTGGATACTATATGACCGTTGATGATAAATCAATATTGCGATTGAGGCTGAGGAGTTGTTAAAATTTGCTGTGGCTTATAACTCTCTGATAAATAACTAAAAAATTTTATTGTATACGATAGTTAGCTACAAAAAACTACAAACGGATACACCTAAATGGGAAAAGTAAGCGATGAGCTATGAGAAAAGCGGGGCAGTTTGGGATAAAAAGAGATTTGTTTACAAGTTGTTTAAGATTGGATGATGTTAATTATCTCAGATTCGGTGGGGTTGTGGGGAGGTTTTGTGGAGAGGTTGTGGGAGCGGCGCCGAGGTGTCGGACCATTGCCGCGCCCACATCACGCATTAATCAATCTCACAAACCGCGCAATGCACATACATATGCTGCGGGTCATTAAACTGGTTAAGTACAGACAATTGCTGATTAAACATTTGCATCACGTTGTGTACACCAAATGTTTGTGCGCTGCTGGTGGTATCAGCACTGGCGTCAGAGTCATGAAACAGTTGCTTTAACAGCTTGTCTTTAGACGATAATTCTTGCTCCACCAGTTTAATGTCATAGCTGGTTAAACTGGCCAAATCGGCGGCGGCTTGGATGGCATCGTCGAGGGTGCCGAGTTTGTCCACTAAGCCCAGTTTTAATGCCATGGCACCTGTCCATACCCGGCCTTGAGCGACTTTATCAACGTCTTCGGGGCTCATGTTGCGGTTTTCAGCCACTAGGTTAATAAAGCGACGATAGCCCTTTTCGACATTCAGTTGGATCACATCGCCGAGCTTGGGGTTTAGTGGCCGTAATAAAGAAGCACCTGCCATTTCTGTGGTGGCGACACCATCACTGCTGACGCCTAGGGTTTTTAATGAGTTTTCAAAAGTCATAAACATGCCGAAGATACCGATGGAGCCAGTGATGGTGGTCGGTGACGCCCAGATTTCATTGGCTGAGGCGCTGATCCAATAACCGCCTGAGGCAGCAACCGAACCCATGGAAGCAATCACTGGTTTACCGTCGGCTTTAAGGGCGTCAACTTCTTTGCGGATGATTTCTGAGGCGAATGCAGAGCCGCCGGGGCTATCGACGCGTAATACCACCGCTTTAACGCTGTCATCTAGGCGGGCAGTTCTGAGCAGTTTGGCGGTGCTGTCACCACCAATTGATCCGGCTTTACGGTGACCGTCGACAATGGTGCCTTTGGCGATGATAACTGCCACTTTGTCTAACATCGGATTATCAAAAGCAAAAGGTGGTTTCACCAAAGACAGATATTCGTCAAAGTAGACTCGCTCAAAAGAGTGGTCGGCGTCTTCACCCACATGTTCAATCAGGTATTGGCGCATTTCTTGGCGTGATTTAAGGGCGTCGACCCAGTGATTGTTGAGTGCATATTGGGCAAAATCGCCGTCGACAGATTTTAACTTGCTCAGCACATCATCGAGGTTTTCATCAAAATTGCCCACCGGCATGTTGCGTCGTTGAGTGATATCTTGTTTGTAAACCGACCATAACTCGTTTAACCAGGCAATGTTGGCTTCTTTGGCCTCTGGTGACATATCTTCACGAATATAAGGTTCTACCGCTGACTTGAATTTGCCGACTTTAAACACATGCTGAGTGACTTTAAGTTTGGCCAAAGCATCTTTGAAATACAGGCTGTAGTAACTGTAACCATCAATAATGATGCCACCCATGGGGTTCATGATGATTTCATCGGCATAACTGGCGAGGTAATATTGATTTTGGCTATAGTAATCACCCACGGCGATAATCTTTTTGCCTGTGGCTTTAAAGTCTTCGAGTGCGCTGCCAATGGCTTTGAGTTTGTTTAATCCGGCTGTGTTCATGCCATGTAGATCGAGCACCATCAGTTTGATTTTGTCATTGGTGGTGGCATGGTTGATCACCAGCAGCGCATCAGATAACAGCACCTCTGGGGCCTTCTTGGCATCTTGCATCGAGTTGATGAATTCGCTGGTGGGGTCCTGATATTTTTTCTGTTCGACCACATTGCCGGATAAATCGAGTACCAGCGCCGATTGAGCGGCGATTTTAACGGCTTTATCATCACTAAATATCAGGTCGATAAAGAGCACCAAAATAATGACAAAAAAGACATTGACGAAAAAACGGCGAGAAAAATTAATGGTGTCCCAAATGGCCTGAAAAAATCGTTTAACAATGCCGGGTTTAGTTTCGTTACTCATGGTTTGCTCTACTGCTAAAAGGTTCGATTAAGGTTATGATAAACCACTGCAAGGTTAAATCACTATTTGTTTTGTAAATATTCGTGGACGGAGATTTGGCTAGGTGCCGAATCCTCCGTATCCAAAAATAATTAAGGATCCATATGATAGAGGTAAGCGGATTGGCCAAGCGTTTTAAGCTGGCCAAGTCACACCAATTAAGCGATGCCGAGAAGAGCGATCCGCGTTTGTTCGATGGCTATTTTCATTCGGTGACCGATGTGTCATTCAGCTGTGCACCGGGCCAAGTATTAGGTTTACTGGGGCCTAACGGGGCCGGTAAAACCACCACTTTGCGCATGTTATCCAGCGCATTAACGCCTTGGCGCGGTGAGATTTTGATTAACGGCATTGATGTGGTGAAAAAGCCATTGCTGGCCCGCAACAAGATTGGTTTTTTATCGGGGTCTACTGGTTTATATGGCAAATTGACCGCGCGGGAGAATGTTGAATATTTTGGTCGTTTGCACGGACTGAGTCCGCAAGCACTGAAACAGCAAGTGGATGCGTTATTTGAAATGTTGGGCATTCACCAGTTTGCCAGCCGTAGGGCCGATAGCCTATCTACCGGAATGAAACAAAAAACTTCGATTGCCAGAGCGGTGGTGCACAAACCCGAGGTGGTGGTGCTCGATGAACCGACCACAGGGCTGGATATAATGGCCACTCAGACCGTGTTAGATTTTATCCGCCAACTGAAAAATGACGGCACCCCGGTGATTTTCTCTACTCATCATCTTGATGAAGTGAATTTGTTATGCGATAAGGTGACGATCATTAACGAAGGTAAAAATTGCTTTTCTGGCTCGGTTACTGAGTTATTGGATCATGCGGGTGCTGATAACCTTAACCAAGCGTTTATGCACGCGGTTGGTGCCGCCGGGACTGAAACGGCAGCATCAGTAACCCCAATCTTAACCCCAACTTTAACCTCTAAAGAGGAGCAGACCCATGTGGCTGGTCTATAAAAAAGAATTACTAGAATTGCTCAGAGATAAAAAAACCATGTTTTTTGTTATCGCCTTACCTTTACTGGTTTTTCCGGTGTTATTTGGGGTGCTCACGGTGGTGATGGCCAATGCACAACTGAATGAAGAAAAGAAAATCCACAGTTATGTCATTGTCGGTGAGCAATACGCGCAAGCGTTTGCCGATGATTTGTTTTATCACAAGAGTTTTAAAAAGGTGGCGTATCAGGGCGAGACGGATTTGGCCAGCTTAACCGAAGCTATTCGCCATCAAGAATTTGATTTGGCCATTGTGATCCCCGCCGATTTTGCCGAGCAGGTGGCGGCCAATCAGCAAAGCAATTGGCAAATTGTGTTTAATGATGCGGCGGTGATTAACCGCATCCATGACCGTACCACCGGCTTGATTGGCAAACATGCCGACCTGATTCAGCGGGATAAATTGATTGCCCTTGGCGTACCCACAGCCGATCATGAGGCGATATTAACCCCGGTGGTGGTTAGCAAGGTGGATACCGCCGATAAACGCGAAAACATCGGTGAGAAGCTCGGTGGTATTATTCCTTATATTCTGATCCCCTTGTGTTTGGTGGGGGCGATTTACCCAGCCATCGACTTAGGTGCTGGCGAAAAAGAGCGGGGCACATTAGAGACATTATTGCTAACCCCGGTATCCAGAACCGCGTTGGTGTTGGGTAAGTTCTACACCGTTTTAACCACCTCGTTATTGTCGGCATTGATCACGGTGTCGAGTATGGGCTTTTGGGCCGTGTTGATGGGCAGTGTATTGGGCATGAAGGCGGTGCATAATGCGGTTGGGGTGATTGGCGTGCTGGATTTATCGCTGGTTTTACTGATGCTGCTGCCGATGGCGTGTATTTTCTCTAGCTTGTTATTGGCCATTTCGATTTATGCGCGCACTTTTAAAGAGGCGCAAAATTACATGGGACCATTGCATATTGTTATCGCGGTGCCGATTGTGGCTGCGCTGGTGCCGGGCATGAAACTGGGTTGGGTGACGGCATTTATTCCGGTGATGAATGTGGCTTTAGGCATTAAAGAGGTGATTAAAGGCACTGTTGATTATTCGATGATTGGGGTGATATTTGTTGCCATGACCACGCTGGCGATTGCGATGATTGCGTTTAGTGTGCACTGGTTTGGTAAGGAAGAAGTGTTGTTTCGTTGATTGTTGATTGTTGATAGGTAATAGGTGGGACACTGGTCCCACCAATTACTGATTTAATTCGACAACTTAATAAACCCACTGGTGTCGATTGAACGGATGCCTTTTTTGGTGAAGTTAATGGAAATCTCAGCGCTTTTTTTGCTGAATTGATAGGTTTTACCGTCGATGGTGAGCACGTAATTGCCTTTGACGTCTTTGTCTTTAAACTCTTTTTTGCTTAACTTGATGTTGTGATCACCCAGGTTCCAGTCAAATTCTTGAAAATAACCTTTAGCAAATTCTTGCACAAAAATATGTTTGTCTTGATGTAACGTTAACCAGATAGAGTATTTACTGGGCACATCAGAGGTCGACATTTCTTGCTTACCCACCTTGAAGAAATAACCATTGGGCCCCTGTTTAAAGGCAAAACCAAAGTTAAACGGTTTTTGCATACCCGTGGGGTAAACCAAAGTACCATTACCAGGATAATCAAAATCTGCCAAGGCAGAAAAAGAACTCATCATCAGAGTCATTATTAGGCTTAGTGGTACAATCGTCAAATATTTCAACATATCATTATTATCCTTTTTCAAGCGACAGCAGGATGCTTAGCATCTTATCGGCGTATATTTATTAAACTTTAGCATACTTGCTGGTCAGGTTGGGGTTTTATTCTTTGTCCTCATCGGGTAAGTAGCGATAGACATAAGCAACGGTTAAAAGTAAATAAACAAAAGTCATGCCCATCACGCCAAAGACTTTAAAGTTAACCCAGCTGTCGAGTGACCAGTTGGCGGCGACATACAGGTTTAAACCGGAGCAAAAGATAAAGAAGAACGCCCAAGCCAGGTTCACTTTATCCCAGACAAATTCTGGTAGGGTGAATGCTGAACCCATCGCTTTTTTGGCGAGGTTCTTTTTCAGCCCATAACGGCTGATGATAAGGGCGCAACCAAAACAGAAATACAAAATGGTGAATTTCCACTTAATAAATTCGGCATCTTGGAACACGATGGTTAACGTTGACATCACCAAAGCAAACAAAAAGATATAAATGGTGCTTTTTTTCACCGGGTGACCCATGAGTTTGGTAATTATCATCGATAACAAAGTACCTATCACCAAAGCGCCTGAGGCCCAAAAAATATCCACTGTTTTATAAACAATGAAAAACGCAATGATGGGGATGTATTCTAAAAGTGCAAGCATAAAAAATAACCACTAATTTAAGGTTGATGTTAATTTCGAACGGTATATTAGCATAACGTTCTAACAAAGAAAGCTTGCAGCGACGTACAATTAACGGGGAAGTTTCTAGGTAGGCAAAATTATCTTCATAAAGTGGCAATTTTTTGCCATTAAATGATTAAGAAAACCCCATCAACGCCGATAGAACATCTATGCGGCAGGGAATATGCCAATACGAGAAAGGGTTTGAAGGTTATTAACTATTCAGCGCACTCATCTTTCGCATCATAACGGCGTTATTTTCGTACTCAAACAGTTACGAAGGTTATTAATGAAAAATGTCATTCAAGCTGGTATTTAATATGCAGGGAAACAACAATCAAGTAGTAGGATTATCCCCAAACACTGGGCCGGAGTTCATTATGTTAAGCGAAAAATATTGCCGTAGTCTTGAAACGTCTATTTGCATGAATAAAAAACAAATTCACAAATTACAATCCGATAAGTTTATTATGCAATTGCTGGTAGGTGTCGGTTGGTCATTATTTCTCAATTTCGTTATGTGATCAGTTGAATGAGTGGGTAGGAATCAACAACGGAGTTTTTATTCCTACACCTATGCGAATCATCAATATCAGTTAAATCATTGGGCGTTCAAATAATTTCTTGCCTTCTTGTAACAAACGCTGCACTGCCGGGTGTTTAACTTTGCGCTCTGGTGAAATTAAATAATAATGTTCGATAACCGATGATGTTCTTCCGACCAAAGCCACTTGAAATTGTTCCAGTACATGACTTTCAATAATGGTTGGCGCACAAAAAACACCATAACCCGCCTGTCCGAAGTATTTGGTCAATACCGAATCATCAAATTCGCCAATAATCTTAGGCGAAATATCCAGTTCGTTGAACCACGACAACACACTCAAATGTTGATTAGACCCCTCACCTGCGGTAAAAAAAGGCTCGCCATTCAACGAATAAGGAAAATTGGCCTGTAACCTTTGCGCAATTGGCTGATGGGCAAAAAAGCTCAAACCGCATTTACCGACCAAATGACTATAAGCCTTTAATGGTGAGCCTGAAGGCAAAGACGTATCACTCAATACCGCATCAAGTTTATTCACCGCCAACTCACCAAGTAACACCTCTAAACTGGTTTCTTTACACACCAACTTAATCGAGTCATCCATGGTGTAAATCGCTTTGAGAAAATTAAATGAAAACACCTTAGCAATAACGTCGGTGACACCAATAGAAAAACGAAATGAAAAGTCAGTGGAATGGTTTTTCAAAGAATGAAGCAACTCATCACCTAAACTGAAGATTTCTTGTGCGTAACTCAAGGTGATATGGCCCATATCATTGAGTATCAAACGCTTGTTTTTACGTTCGAACAGGTTGTATCCCAGTTGTGTTTCTAACAGATTAAGCTGGGCACTTAAGGTTTGTGGCGTGATATTCATAACCTTCGATGCCTCGACAATGCTGCCGTGCGTCGCTATCGCATGAAAGTACTGTAAATGATGGTAATTAAGTTTTGCCATGTCTGGCCTTTAAGTTAGGCGTAACTATTCAGCGCACTCATCTTTCCCATCATAACGGCGTTATTTTCGTACTCAAACAGTTACATATGACCTATATGCGCCTATTTTCCGTGCGAAAATGCCTTGTTTTGAAGCGAAATCTAAGCACGCTGAACAGTTACAGTGAAGCAATATCCACTCAGTTTAACGGCATTTTTATTATAATCAACTTTTAGTTGATCATACCGCAATTACAATCGACTTTTATTGTTTATACCGCTGGGTTATAAATTGGCCTGTCTATTACTTATTCGGAGGTTTCATGTCAGAAAATATGATTGTTCAACGTTGGAAGCAGTTCATCCAAACCGATGCCAGCTCTGGTATCATTCTGGTTATCGCTGCCGTCTTGGCACTTATTCTGGCCAATAGCGCGTTGAGCCATCACTATAACGACTTTCTTGAATTTCCTGTCAGTATTTCTTTGGGCACCTTTGCCATAGGCAAACCTCTAGTACTTTGGGTCAATGATGGCTTAATGGCATTATTTTTCTTTGTGGTTGGTTTGGAGATTAAGCGCGAGTTATTTCATGGCCAACTGTCACAGCCCGGCCAAATCGTATTGCCTTTTCTTGCCGCAACCGCCGGTATTATATTCCCCGCATTAATTTACGTGGCTTTCAATTATCAAGATGCTATCGCCATGAAAGGTTGGGCCATCCCCTCGGCCACCGATATCGCTTTCGCCCTAGGTATTTTTGTACT
>JBLGCB010000305.1:0-8318 GCA_047617105.1 Phenylobacterium sp.
GATAACCTCCACGCGTGGGCATGAAAAGATTGCCCACCCTACGCCGGAACCTATAACCTCCATTTTTCCTCCCCCCCCCAATCTTTATTACCCCCTTAAATTGCACTTGATTAAACGAAGGTGTAAGGGACTGTAATGGTTTGTAATGTCTATAGCTCAGATAGAGGAATATACTTTTTAGTGTTCATTAGGGTCACATTTATTTATCGCTCCCTGATAACATTTTGGACAGAATATTGAATATATTAGGTCTTTTAAAACAATAGACAAAATTAGGAGAATTATTATGAGTTTACAAGGTAGCTGGACGATGACCCAAACATGGGATGGCATTCCTTCATATCAGTTTGCTATGGAGATTGCTGAGAATGGTTGTGTTTCAATTGATGGCGGGTTTGTAGGCACGGCTTTGCAGCTTGGCCCACTGACTCAAGTTAGCTTGGGTATTGCAAACTTTAACAGTAACAAAAGTGTCTCTGCCTATAACGGCAATATCGTGGGTGATGCTATGGGTGGAGAAGTGCTTGGTGTCGGCGCCGAGGGGGATTGCGCTGTCATTAAAGGTGTATGGGTAGCCTATCGGACATTTGTCGAAGATGCGCCAACCAAAGCACACAATGTGCCTTTAAAATCCTAAGTGATTACCGGGTTCTATAGTCGAACCTTTTAGAGTTGAAAAATAGCCAATAATGGATGAAGAAGGTTTTCTGAATTGCTGCAAAGCAGTTATTGGCTTTTTTCCAAAAATAACTTGTCTTTTTAGAAACGTTGATCTACGCTTGTACCTGGCGGTAAGTTTCCCTGTATCACCACAGGGGTTATTTTTTATTTAAATAGGAATTAAGACAATGCCAGTGAGAAAGTTAAGAAGACTCATTAAAGGTCGCAAGGCCAAAGGTAAAAAACGCGGTTGGGAAGCTCAGGAAAAAAATGCTTTAGGTCCATTGGATCTGTTACTCGGCACGTGGCAAAATGTGCCAAACTTGGAGGGCCGTGGTTGGAATATGATAGCGTTGCCCTTTGATGAAGCACCGTTTGATTATCGATTGTTGCTAAACCAGTACAATGAAACGTTAACCTTTAGTTTGGTCGGTGATGAAGTGCCAAACCGGGGGTTGCCAGAAGGTAATGGTGAAGATGGCGATCAGTTTATTGCGGCACTAAATTATGAGCAAGCGATCACCCAAATTGCTGCTGAGGATTCACCAAACAGTGGTTTGGCGGGTGATGCTGGGGTCGAAATTCATTTTGAGCCGGGCCTATGGTTGCATATGCGCGATAACAGAACCAATGATTTAGATATTGCCCGATTGTCGACCATTCCTCATGGCGATTCGGTGTTGGCGTTGGGTAAAAGTGGTAAAGTGAAAGGTATTGCGCCTATCCCTGATGTGAATGGTTTGCCAGAAGGTGTGCCAAACTGCGATATTAATACCTCTTATCTGCATCCTTACAAACATTTTCATGAAAACTTATTTAAAGGGTTATTTGATCCGCTACACCCCAATGCTTTGCTGAATGCCGCCAATCAGGGCGTGGATGTTGAAAGCACCATAGTGCTGAAAGTGGATACTACGGTGGAAACGGGTGGCATTACCAATATTCCGTTTGTGGTCAGACAAGCCGACGCCGCAGAAATGCAATCGACTTTTTGGATTCAGACATTAAAAGAAAAGGATGCGAAAGGTCGACAGAAAATGCGCCTGCAATATTCCCAGGTGATTTTTCTTGAGTTCTTCGACCGTCGCGATGGCGCTCCAGGACGGATTCGCTGGCCCCATGTTAGCATTAATACCATGGAGCGGGTATTTGAAGACTAAGGTGTTGCTTTGGTGCGCTTATGCGCACCATACTTTACTACCCAAGTGCCTGCTTAATTTCGGCTAAAATGGTTGGATCATCAATGGTTGCGGGCATAATGTAATCAACACCATCGGCGATTTTGCGCATGGTACCACGCAGTATTTTACCAGAACTGATATCGACCCCCGATTTTAATACCGCCAGACCCAACGGTTGCTGACCTTTGATATCGCAACTCACCCCTATTACTGCACATTCGGCGACCGCATTATGGCCGCTAATCACCTCTTCCATGGCACCGCTGGATAAGCGATGGCCAGCCGACATCCGAAGCGGCCCAATAGACTTCACCGGGTTTTGCGCCATAGATATTTTGCATCGACCAGTGTAATGCCACCATATGGCCGCCGTTATCACGAACCACCCCTTTTGGCTGTTTTGAAAGATAAACCGTTTAATTGACCGTGTTTCTTTAAAAGATATCGCGTTTAATTGATTCAGTCAGTTCGAACAAGCCAACTTAAAAGGAGGTCGTCGATGGATAAAGAAGCACAATACCATGTAGTCCGTAATCATCAAGCGCAATATTCAATATGGCCTGCTTTTAAAGCGTTACCTGCGGGTTGGTGTTTGGTGGACCAGTCAGGATCTAAAGCCGTTTGTCTTGAATATATTAAGCGGGTATGGACGGATATGCGACCGCTAAGCGTTAAAAGGACTGAGAAAACATGAGTAACGATTTAGCCTTTGATTCTTTATTGGCGGTATGCCAACACCAAGCCAATAGTAAACCACACAACTGCGCTTTTACTTGGTTAAAAGATGGTGAGACCGAGCAAGGCAGTTTGACTTTTGCTCAGGTTGACCACCAAGCGAGGGCGATTGCGAGCCAATTACAATCGATGGCAGATATCGGTGAACGGGCACTGTTATTGTTCGAACCGGGGTTAGATTTTATCGTCGCTTTTTTTGGCTGTATTTATGCCGGTATTATCGCCGTGCCCGCTTACCCGCCAAGAGCCAATCAGCTGCATTTCAAACGTCTGGCTTTGGTTGTTGAAGATGCCCAAGCCAGTATCGTGTTACATACCAGTGACTTGAGTGACAAAGTCAGTCAATGGACCAACAGCGCTGAGGGTTTAGGGTCATTGAAAACCCTAGTGACGGATACCGCGATGGCCAGTGTTGATGACTGGCAAGCCCCATTTATCAACGCCGATTCTTTGGCCTTTATTCAGTATACCTCCGGTTCTACTGGCCAGCCTAAAGGGGTGTTGGTCAGTCATGGTAATGTGATCTCTAATCAACAGCGGATCAGCGCTGCTTTTAACCATGATGCGCAAACCGTGGTGGTGGGTTGGTTACCGCAATACCATGATATGGGTTTGATTGGCAATTTATTACAACCGCTAACGATGGGGGTGCAATCGGTGATGATGTCACCGCGGGCCTTCTTGCAAAAACCGCTGCGCTGGTTACAGGCCATCTCTGATTATAAAGCCACCACCAGTGGCGGACCCAACTTTGCTTATGACTTATGCATTCGTCATATCACTGAACAACAAAAAACCAGTTTGGATTTAAGCCACTGGCAAGTGGCCTTTAATGGGGCTGAAGTGGTGCGAGCCGACACCATGGCACGTTTTATCGACGCTTTTGGCCCTTGTGGTTTTAGCAAAAACGCTTTTTTGTGCTGTTATGGTATGGCCGAAACCACTTTATTGGCCACCAGCTCGGCGGTGCAACAAGCGCCCGACATTGGTTATTTTTCAGCCGAGCACATTGGCCAAAATAAAGCGGTTGAAATCACTGGAATCATTCAAGATAAAGATGTTTTGCCATTGGCCGCCAGCGGTCAAACCCAGCTCGGTGATGCGCTGTTAATTGTCGACCCTGCGACTGGGGTTGAATGCCCCGATGGCGACATTGGTGAAATCTGGTTTAATGGCCCTGGCGTATGCCAGGGTTACTGGCAAAAACCGCAATTGAGCGAAGCCAGTTTTGCTGCCATGTTGCAAGGCAAAAAATACCTGCGCACTGGCGATTTGGGCTTTGTTTATCAACAGCAACTGTATGTCACTGGTCGGTGCAAAGAGCTGATCATCATTCGCGGTCGTAATCATTATCCTCAAGATATTGAAAAAACCATTCAAGATGCCTGTGAAAGTTTGGTGCCCGGCGGTGGTGCTGCTTTTGCCATTGATTATGATTCAGAAGAACGCCTAGTGGTGGTGCAAGAAGTACAACGCACTCATCTGCGCAAGCTGGATGAAAAAGCGGTGTTTGGTGCAGCCCGCAGCGCAGTGTCTGAATGTCACGAATTGCAATTGCATGACTTAGTGTTGATTAAACCCGGGCGCATCCCTAAAACTTCTTCTGGTAAAATCAAACGTAAAGAATGCCAAAACCGCTATATCGCCGATGATCTGGCTGATTTGATTGAGATTTGCCGACTTAAAGCCGATCCCCTGAGTCATGGCTGCAATACCCCAACAAACCCAGCCGCCACGACTATCCCCATGCTGCAAAACCTCGATCAAGCGCAGCAAACCAAAGCCATTGCTGATTACTTACAGTCTGTGTTGGCGCAACTAGTTAAATGTGAGGTTGCGCTCGATGTTCCGATAAGCAGTTTGGGTCTGGATTCACTGACGGCAATAGAATTTTTACAGCGGGTCGACAGTGAAATGCAGCTGCATTTTGAGTTAGACAATGCGTTAGAAAGCGTGCTTGATGGTGCCACCATAACCTCGTTGGCGGCAGCCGCGTTTATCCAAGTCGCGTCTAACCATGCAAAAGCGAGCCATGATAATTTTCATCTTGATGACGAAGATGAGATCCCCTCGGTAGCCCCGCCAGCATTGGCGCTTAATCAGCAGGCATTATGGTTTTTGTATCAAATGGCGCCGCAAAATCCGGCTTATAATCTTGCCTTGCCGATTGTGATCAAACAAGCGGTGAATGAATCACAACTCAACAAGGTGGTCCATCAGCTAGTTGAACGCCACCCGATGCTCACCAGCCGTTTTGAAGTCGACAGTGCGGGCAATATCCAAGTGTCTCACGGCGACCGCGACATTGACTTGCTGAGTATTGATGTGCCGGGCCTGGCCCCTGATGTTTTGCAGCAAATGGTGCAAGGTTGGGTCAATAAACCGTTTGATTTAATCGACGGCAATGTGATGCGTATGGTGTTGTTTAATATCGCTGACAATCAACATATTTTATTGTTTGTCACCCACCATATTATCTCTGACTTGTGGTCGATGCAGTTATTGTTGCGCGACTTTTGTCAGTGTTATAGTGCTGCGTTAAAGGGTAAGGAAGCACCGTTGACCCCGATCACCGCCCGTTATGAAGATTTTGTGCACTGGCAATACCATTGGATTGGCAGCGAAGCGGGGCAAAAGGCCCGGGTTTACTGGCTTGAACAGCTGGCCAATGTGCCCACGGTGCTGAATTTACCGCTCGACCGTCCACGCCCTCATCTGCAAACCCACCATGTCGCCAGTGACAAATTTGTCTTGCCAGTGCCTTTATCTGCGCAGCTGGCTGATTTTGCCAAAGCACAGGGCGCGACTTTGTTTGTCACCCTGCTGAGCGTATTTCAATTAACCATGCAACACTTCAGTGGTCAGCAAGATATTTGTACCGGTGTGCCAGCATCTGGGCGCAGCAAAGCCGAGTTTGCCGATGTGATGGGTTATTTTGTCTCACCGATGGCCATTCGCACCGTGATAGATTCATCACTGAGCCTGATTGACGTTCTTAACCTCACCAAACGCCGGGTATTGGGCGCTTTGCCCCATCAGCATTTTGTGCTGCATGGCATTATGGATCAGCTTTGCCCGGTGCGTGATCCGAGTGTCAATCCGCTCTATCAAACCTGGTTCCAGCTAGAGCAGCCGCGCCAGCTCGAAGCGGCGGCACCGTTATTGCTCGGCGATGAAGCGGATATTGAACTGGATGGTTTAAAGCTGGCCAGTTATGCCATTGATGAACCCGGTGCCAAACTGGACTTGGCGCTGACGCTGGTGGATTTGGGCGATCAGTTATCAGGGCGTTGGGTTTATAACGTCGATTTATTTGATTTATCGACGGTGCAACGTATTCATACCGCCTTTATCGCCATTGCACAGGCGCTGATGACCAACCCGCAACAAGCGGTGGGAGAACTGGATTTAAACCGAGAGGGTTTATGTTATGGCCCGAGTAAACCCTTATCTGGTCAGTTGGTCCATCAGGTGATTGAGCAGCAAGTAAAGCGCAATGCCGCTAAAACTGCGTTGGTTTATTATTATCATCAAGGGCAGCAAAATAAAGAGCAACGATTAAGCTTTGCTGGGCTGAATCGTCGGGCCAATCAAATCGCCCATTATTTACTGAGTAAAGGCATACAAGTAGAGTCTCGTGTTTTGGTGTGTATGCCGCGCTGCGGTGACTTGGTGGCCGCCCAGTTGGCGATATTAAAAGTCGGCGCGGCGTTTATTCCGCTCGATCCCACTTATCCCGCAGACCGGCTGCAATATGTGATCAATGATGCCAATGTCGCACGGGTGCTGACCCTAGATGATAACGTGGTATTTGACCATGGGGTGACGGTGGATAATATCAGCCAACTTTCCAGCACACTGGCGGCCCAAGCTGATGATAATCCGGGGTTGGTGTTTCACCCTGACAATCTCGCTTATTTGATTTATACCTCAGGTTCTACCGGCCAGCCCAAAGGGGTGATGATTAGCCATGGTAATGTTGATAATTTCTTCATCGGCATGGATGCGGCGCTGGATGAGCAAGCAGATACAACGGTCGATAAAGCCTGGCTGGCAGTCTCTAGTGCTTCGTTTGATATTTCAATACTTGAACTGTTTTGGACCCTGAGCCGGGGTTTCAAAGTGGTGATGCAACCCGAAGATGCCTTTGGCTGTGCAAGAAAAAAAGAAGTAGAAGAACAAAAAAACATCGACTTTAGCTTGTATTATTTTGCCGATGATAACTCTGCTGATCAGCGTGATTGTTATCAATTATTGCTCGATGGTGCCCGCTTTGCCGATGACAACGGTTTTCAGGCGGTGTGGGTGCCAGAGCGCCATTTTCATTCTTTTGGTGGCCAATACGCCAATCCTTCGGTGATTGGCGCGGCGGTGGCGGTGATCACCAAAAACGTGGCGATTCGCTCCGGTAGTGTGGTGGTGCCATTACACGATCCCATTCGGATCACCGAAGAATGGTCAATGGTCGATAACCTGTCTAATGGCCGGGTAGGGCTGTCGGTCGCCTCAGGTTGGAATCCCGATGACTTTGCTTTAAATCCCGAGGGGTTTGCCACCCGCCATGCCGATATGTATACGGCGGTCGACACGGTGAAAAAACTGTGGCAGGGCGAAAGCATTACTCGCCTAAATGGTGAGGGTAAAGAGACCTGCATTCATACCTTCCCAAGGCCGGTGCAAAAACAACTGCCGATATGGGTCACCGCCGCAGGACACCCAGATACTTTCCGTTCAGCCGGGGCCATGGGGGCCAATTTATTGACCCACCTGCTGGGACAAAGCAGCAAAGAAATCAGTGAAAAACTCGATATTTATCGCCAGGCTCGAGAAGATGCCGGACTCGATCGTGATGGCGGTCATATCACCTTGATGATCCACACCTTTGTCAGCGATGATGCCAGTTATGCCATGGATATAGTGGAGCAGCCATTTAAATCTTATTTACGCAGCTCAGTGGGATTGATGAAACCGCTGGCGCAACAGCTGGGGATTGATTTTATCGCTCACCAGGATTTACTGGTCGAACAGAGTTTTCAGCGTTATTCCACCACCAGTGCTTTGTTTGGCAGCCCAGAGTCTTGCCTTGATTTGGTCAATAACATCAAAGAGATGGGCATTGATGAAGTTGCTTGTTTGATTGATTTTGGCGTCGCAGTGGATGAAACGCTGGATAACCTACCGAATTTGGTCAAATTACGCAACTTGGCCAATGGACTACCGGCCGATGGCAAAGTCACCGCAAGCTCAGGTCCGCTGGCCTATGAACTGATTAAACGCCATAACATCAGCCATTTGCAATGTACCCCGACGTTTGCGCGGATGTTGCTGCAAGATTATGCCCAGCAAGATTTACCTTTGACGCTACAAAAAATGCTGGTGGGCGGTGAAGCCTTCCCGCCAGATTTGCTGCCATTGCTTAAAGCACACGATATCGGTGAGGTTTACAATATGTATGGTCCCACCGAAACCACCATTTGGTCATCGGTGGCCAAGATGTTCGAGCTTGAAGACCAGTTGATATCCCTCGGTCAGTCGATTGATAATACTGGTTTGTATGTATTAAACGAGGCGCTGCAATCGGTGCCATTTAATGTCGAGGGTGAGTTATACATTAGTGGTCAAGGTTTGGCACGGGGTTACTGGCAGCGACCCGATTTAACCGCAGAGCGTTTTTTGCCCGACCCGTTTGCCAGCACGCCTGGTGAGTTGATGTATCGCACCGGTGATATGGTCAAACGTCGG
>JBLGCB010000306.1:0-8291 GCA_047617105.1 Phenylobacterium sp.
GCTGATATAACGGTCATTATCAAAACGACCCGCCACTTGAAATCCCGGCATGTTGCGGATGATATCTTTGATTTTGCTGTCACTAATACGCAGCCCCACAGAATTGGCCATTTGCGTTTGTAACGTCTCGCTGATCAAACCATCCAAAATATCTTCTCTGAACTTAGTCATATAGGTTTCGTTAGCCGCCAATTGGCCGAACATTTCACCAAACTGTTGTTCCATTCTGGCACGCTGACTCTGATAGGCACGGTCAAAGTCCGCTCTGCTAATGTCTTCACCATTGACTGTCGCCGCAGGTACATCAGTACCACCGCCTAAGTAACCACCGATACCCGCAAGGGCAAATGTCAGGATGATAAAGCCGAGAACGACTTTGGCCATGATTCCCTGAGACCCTTCTCTCATTCTTTCTAGCATTTTAAATTACTCTTTTCTTTTGATTTAATTTGAATGACTGCAAATTTTGAATGCGAAAGATAATAACACAATTATCTGATTATCCTATTGCCCCGGCGCTAAATAGCGCTGATCAGCAAAATAAATTAACCACTTTGCACAAATATTCAGCGTTGTAAATCCAGCCTTGATGAGTTTTACTGGATATCACTTGAAAAACAGTCAATCATAGGCTTTAATTAACATGAAGTTCCCGTTTTAATTACTTGCACGGGAGTGCTTCGGCTTTAGATGAAGATAAGAATAACAATGGGAATGATATGAAAAACAGTCTATTCATCAAACAAAGCTTTTTAAACAATAGCTCTCCTTCTGGCTGCGCGGCACCTTTAAACGCTGAACGATTAAGCATTGCCGATCACTTACTTAACGTACTGCAAGGGCTTGGCGTCGACTATATTTTTGGTGTGCCCGGCGGGGCCATAGAACCTTTTTATAATGCTTTGTATCATGCCAGCCAACGCGGTGATATCCAGCAAGTGACCATGCGTCATGAAAATTCTGCAGCATTTGCGGCGGATGGTTACTACCGTGAAACAGGTAAGTTAGGCGTATGCTGCACCACTACTGGTCCGGGTGCCACCAATATGATCACCGCAGTGGCCAGCGCCAAAAAAGACAAAAGCCCAATGCTGGTGATCACCGCACAAACCAACCTCAATAAATTTGGCCGTAATGCACTGCAAGATTCATCTTGTACTGGCATTGATACCGTCGCTATCTACAACGAATGCACCAAATACAGCACTTTGATTTCAGACCCGGCGCAATTTCATCAAAAGCTGATGACGGCACTGATAAAAGCCTTCTCCCCGCCAATGGGTCCGGTACATTTGAGCATCCCCAGTGAACTGTTTACCTCTATTTGCCCTGAAGATGAAACCTTGATGGTGCCGACCATAGACCTGGCCAAAAATACCATCAATATCTCAATGGTCGATAAACTCAATACTCGGGTAACAACCCTACTTGATAATAACAAAGCCATCAGTTTTTACGTCGGTGACGTCGGCTTTGAGGCTGGCAATTGTATCACCGCTTATGCCGAATCCATCGGTGCCACCATTACCACCAGTCCTATGGGTAAACGTTGGATCAAAACCACCAGCGCCAATTACTGTGGCGTATTTGGTTTTGCCGGACACGCAACCGCCACACGAGCCCTCAAATGGGCCAACACCATTATCGCTTTTGGTGCTGACTTTAAAGAATTAGATACCAACAACGGCTCCGACGCACTGATGAATCACAAACTGATTCACATCGACTCCGACTTGGATGATTTTAAGATGACCACCATGGCCCACATGCAGGTTTATGGTGATATCATCACCATCGTCAATTATCTATTACAACAACGACCGCCAGTGACCAGGCCCATCGGGCAGCTATACTTAATTGGTGCCGAACGAGACAATTTTAGCGTCGACGCGGTGAAAGACAATAGTGAAACCAGCCGAGTCCACCCCGCCCGCTTAATGCAAGCACTGGTGAAAATCATGCCAACCAACAGTCGCTATTTAGTTGACGCTGGCAATTCTTGGGCATGGGCCACCCACTATCTCAACTTGCAAAACCACCCACACTATTATCGTATTGCTATGGGTTATGGCTCGATGACCTGGTCAATAGGGGCAGGCATTGGTACCGCAGTCGCCTGTATTGAAGAACAAGCGCACGTGGTTTGCATCACGGGTGATGGGGCTTATTTAATGGCGGGTCAAGAATTAACGGTGGCGGTAGAACATCAGTTAAGCGTGATCTTCGTCATTTTAAACGATGCTTCATTAGGTATGGTCAAACATGGCCAGCAAATGGGCAACGCAATGCCCATTGCCCACAACATCAGCCCAGTCAATTTTGCCATGATGGCACATGCTATGGGCGCACAAGGCATGGTGATTTCAAACCAGCAGCAGCTTAACGATTTAGACCTCACGCCATTATTAGCCCACGCAGGACCAATCGTCATAGATGTATCCATCGACGGCAAGGCCGAACCGCCGATAGGTGAGCGCGTTAAGAGTTTAATCAGCTGATCACACACCAGAATCGTCATTTAGCCCTGGACCAGTACATTATTTAATCTGTAGAGTATACTTACAATACTCTCAAAAAGTTTAAAGAGGCGTTTCATATTATGGCCAAAGCGACCAAGTACATCTCCAAACCGCCAGACAGCAAGGGATATATTAACTAAAGCGCAGAAGAGCATGGCACCTGGGAAATTCTCTATAACCGCCAGACCGATATCTTGCGTGACCGGGCCTGCCAGCAATTTCTTGATGGTCTCGAACTACTCGATTTTAATGCCAAGAAAATCCCTCAATTACCTGAAATTAATGAAAAACTTTACGCGTTAACCGGATGGGGCGTTGAACCCGTACCCGCACTGATTGGTTTTGAACGTTTCTTTGAACTACTGGCTAACAAGAAATTTCCGGCAGCCACCTTTATTCGTACTCGCGAAGACATTGATTACATTCAAGAGCCAGACTTATTCCATGAGTTTTTCGGTCACTGTCCGTTGTTGACCAACCCGGATTATGCCGAATTCTCTCATCATTATGGCCAACTGGGGCTGTCGGCCAGCAAAGCAGACCGACGAATGCTGGCCAGATTATACTGGTTCACGGTGGAGTTTGGTTTGATAGAAACCGACGAAGGTTTGAAAATTTACGGCGGCGGCATCCTTTCATCACGTGAAGAAAGCCGCTATTGCCTAGAGAGTAACCAACCATTACGCAAAGACCTTTGTGTGATTGATGCTTTTAGAACCCCCTATCGTATCGATGAGTTACAACGCAACTATTTTAAGATCCGCGATTTTTCTGATTTACACCGTTTTAGCCAGATGGACCTCACTAAGTTAGTCAAAGAAGCGCGTTATATGGGGCT
This sequence comes from Phenylobacterium sp., assembly GCA_047617105.1. Lineage (GTDB taxonomy): Bacteria > Pseudomonadota > Gammaproteobacteria > Enterobacterales > Alteromonadaceae > JABSOG01. Next base: position 3,358 of record JBLGCB010000306.1, read on the forward strand.
GCATGAATCGGACTATCCGCCCAAAGACGATCCTGATTGCTTAAGGCAGGTATTGTCCACCATGTAGGACGTGCTGCCAAAGCAACACTCGATTTTGTGCTATGGTTAATACCATTGCTTAAACGAAAATGCTTCTTGCTTGAAGTAGATAAAAATTAAGGGCCCCAAATATGTCAGAATTATCCAGTAAAAGTTGCGTTGCCTGTCGTGGTGATGCCCCCAAAGTATCTGATGCCGAATTGGCTGAGCTCATGGCACAAATCCCCGATTGGACCCCGCAAGTACACGATGGCATTATGCAGCTGGAACGCGTGTTCAAGTTTAAAAACTTCCGTCTCGCCTTGGCTTTCACCAACCGTGTCGGCGAAATGGCCGAGGTTGAAGGACATCATCCGGGAATATTAACCGAATGGGGCAAAGTCACGGTGACATGGTGGACCCATGCGATTAAAGGGTTGCATATTAATGATTTTGTCTGCGCTGCTAAGACGGATGAGGTGTTGTAGAACTGCGCTTTAAAGAGATGGCAGATAAACTATTTAACAAAAGTATCTGCCAGCTTTAATACCGTAACAATCAGCGCGATTAAACCGATACTCCAGCGCGTGTTTTTATTAATGGCTTCTAACATTTTGATTTCGATACCGGATATTTTACCTTCGAGACTAAATATTTTACCTTCAATATTTTTTTCAAAAGTCGTCATTCTGACATCCAACTTTTGCTCCAGCAATTTAAACTCACCTTTAATGCTGCTCACATCGGCGGTGACCTGGTCCATCCTTAAATCAAGATGATTGATATGGTTATACTGGGATTTGAGCAACAATGTATTGGTGTCTTCATCTTGCAATCCTTCTCCCCAAGAAAACTTTGCTTCGATTTCTTCGAGTCTTGGCTGGATCATATGAATCATCATATCGTCTACTTTGGTTTTGTCCACGTCGGTTTCTTCCATCATTATCTATTCTTTACTCAGCCAATCGATAGATAAGTTTAGCACGTCGTGGTGGTTAATGTGCTTTATCTATCGATTGGTTACCTGATGCCTGGACAAATAATAACAAACGCATTGATAACTTTCTACAGGTATTTACAATACAAGTTAAATAAAATAGACAAGTTAAAGTCATTACTCTTGTCGCAGACGATTCGGCCATACATAACGGTTGAATTTGCGATTAAATTAGTTACTTAAACCGTAAAGCCTGAATTTTGTATTAAATTACAATATATCATCGTGAATCATGATAATTTCTAAAACAGGTAAACAAATCGTCCATTTCGAGCAAGGATTCCATCTAACTTCAATGGGGATTACATGATTAGTTTTCCACACGTAGTGCACCATTTTATCATTTTTGTTAAGATGTTTGTACAGCTTCGTAAGACATCACAATTATTCACATAAGGCATTTTAATGGGTCAATCAATACTCGTTTTCATAAGCCACTCCTCAGATGATAAGGAAGGATTTATTGAACCATTGGTCAATGATTTAGAAGATTGCTATATCAATATATGGCTTGATAAAAGAAAAATATTTCCTGGAGATAACCTACGTAAATCCATTTTTCGAGATGGTTTGGATAAGGCTGATGTCGCTTTGATATTCTTTACAAAAATTCGCTTCAATCATCTTGGGTTGATCGTGAAATTAAGCATGTATTGCGTGAGGAGAATAAAAAAGGAAATAACTTTGACCTTAGCAAAATTATATCAATATTCGATTGCGAAGAAACATATGCAGAAATTGGCGAAAGATATCCAGAATTGACTGACGACCTTATGCATTTAATGCCAGAAAACTACAGTAAGATTCAATTAGGCCAGTTGGTTTCGGCGATCTGGTCCAAATATTTATCTCTACAAGGAGGGGATGTCGAAAATCAACGTCAACTACTTGCAAAAGATAAAGAGATATTTCAACAGTCAAAAGATATGCAAGAACTTCGAATGAAAATTGAAGATATGAAAACAAAAAATCAAGAATCAAGTCTTTATTCTGAATTTGAAAGTTTCTTGAAGTCAGGTAAGATCAACCAACTTATTCATGCGAGAGATTCTTTATTAACAAATCCCCGTGTTAGGAATGATGAATTAAATAATATCGCTGAAGCAATTGCGTTTGGTTTAATTCAAAGTCAAGGCAATATTGTTGGTATTACTGATAAGGGCAAAGAGTTTTTTAAGTGGTATATCCTGCAAGATGGCTAGAAAACCCTAACAAAGCATCACCTAGTGGTGTTCCCGACAAGGCCAACCGCTTTAATACCGAGGCGTAAACCACCAGGTACTGCCATATTTTAAGTTGGCCGAAACCGATAACCTCCACGCGTGGGCATGAAAAGCTTGCCCCGAGATGTCGGACCAACCCTACGCGGGCATTGTTATGGTTTAGTTTTAAATCACACGCGATCAAACATCAATCACCGGCCAAATGGCCTCGCCAAATTGCTGTTGTAAATCAGCCAGACTATTGGCCACATTCACTTCGCCTAACTGGGTCGCCTGAAACATCGGCCCGCCTTTATGACGAGGAAAACCGTATCCATGCAACCAAATCACATCAATATCAGATTGCCGCTGGACAATTCCCGCTTCAATCAACGCCAAACCTTCGCTGATCAGCGCAAATAACGCCCGGTCGACGATTTCTTCAGCGTCAAACGGACGCTGGCTGATGCCCAATTCTTTTGCTTTAGCGCGCAGCAAGGTTTCAACCTCTGGCGCATCTTGCGCTTTGCCATTATCGTCATAATTGTAAAAACCGGCCTGGGTTTTACGCCCCAAACGGCCCGCTTCAACCATAGTGGCAGCCGCTCTGAAATAACCTTTGTCATGCTCAGGAAATGGCTGTGCGCTACGGGCATTATGACCAATGTCGATGCCTGACAAATCTTGAACCGCCAATGGCCCCATCGCCATGCCCCAGTCAGTCATCGCTTTATCGATTTGCGCTACCGTGGCCCCTTCAAGCAACATTTGCTGAATTTCACGACCATAACGGGTATACATCCGATTACCAGCAAAGCCGAAACATACACCGACCATCACCGAGACTTTTTTCAGCTTTTTGCCCACCGCCATGGCCGTGGCAATCACCTGATCACTGGTTTTATCGGCTTTAACCACTTCTAATAACTTCATGATATTGGCCGGGCTGAAAAAATGCATCCCCACCACTTGCTCAGGTCGGCTGATGGTGGCGGCGATTTCATCGATATCTAAATAGGAGGTATTGGTCGCCAGTACGGCTTGCGGTTTACACACCTCATCCAACTTGCTGAACAGGGTTTTCTTCACATCGATGTCTTCAAAAACCGCTTCTATCACCAAATCACAGTCGGCCAGCGTTTGGTAATCGGTGCTGCCATTGAGTTTGGCCAAACAACTGTCAGCAGCAGCTTGACTCATACGGCCACGTTTAACATTGCTGGCAAAATTATTGCTGATACGCCCCAACCCTGCTTCCAATGCTTGTTGCGTTTGTTCAATTAATTGAATATTAAAATGACTCGACAAGAAACTGGTGGCAATACCAGAACCCATGTTGCCGCCACCAATGATACCCACGTTGATCACATCCAATGCTGATGCGTTAATGGTGGATAACTTGGCGGCTTGTTTCTCTGCACCAAAAGCATGAATCAATGCCGCTGATTGCTCTGATTCACGTAATTTTAAAAACTGCTGACGCTCATAAGCCATACCATCGCTGATGGCCATGGCCTGAGTGTGTTGGAGTACGTCAAAGGCCACCACCGGGGCATCTTTACCACGGGCTTTTTTAATGATTTGAGTTTTCGCCGCAGCCCAATCAAAATCATCGCTGGCCACGCTCATATCGCCCACCCGCCTTGGTATCAGATTGTCATCACTAATCAATTGTTCGGCAAAATCGATGGTTTGTTGATCAAGGTTTTCTGCAAAAAGTCCATTAAACAATCCACTCTCACCAAAGCTCTTATCAAAGGAAGTCGCCGCCACATGTTTACCTGAAGTGATCATATCCAATGCTTTGGCCGGACCGACAACACGCATTAATCGTTGAGTGCCACCCGCACCAGGAATCAAACCCAGATTCACTTCTGGCATACCCACTTTGGCGCTGGTTAATCCGACCCGATAATGACAGGCCAACGCCACTTCAAAACCACCACCGAGCGAGGTGCCAAACAATGAGGCTATCACCGGTTTGCGACTGGCTTCGATGCGATTGACCACGTCCGGTAAAAACGGCTGTGTTGGCGCTTGGCCAAATTCTTTGATATCTGCACCAGCAATAAAGGTTTTACCTTCGCAGCGAATGATGATCACTTTGACCGCATCATTGTTTTCAAAGGCTTCGATGGCGTCAACCAATCCAGCTCTGACCGCTTGTGACAAGGCATTTACCGGGGCGTAATTAATAGTCACGATACCCAGCTGCTTGTAACATTCGTGCTGTTCGTAATTCACCACGTTTTGATTTTCTATATTCATGTTAGGTTTCTTCTATTGTTTAGCTGGTTTTGATGAGCTGTGCGGTATTGCTAAAACGCTGCCAAAAGGTATCGGCCTGGGCTGGCAATAAACCATCGGCATTTTCTAAAGTATTCGCGATATATTCGGTGGAGCTATCGGCCAATGCGCCATAGAATTGGCTGACCAAATCATGCACCGCAAAACCCGCCCATGAATCGGGCAGCATATCTTGCGGCAATTCGTGATCTTTTAGCAATATCCGCCGATATTCGTGAATCAGTAAAGTGCGCAGTAAAAAGCTCTGCTGCTGGCTGATACTGGTTTGTTGTAACTGTAACCAGATGGGCTGATAGATGGTTAAAAACTGCTGGTAGTCACTTTCGAGCTGTTTGATGTTCCAACTCTCATGGACCAAATGTTTTAGCACCCCAGCCGAAGAAACATCCAAGGTTTTGCTGGTGAAAATT
>JBLGCB010000307.1:0-8256 GCA_047617105.1 Phenylobacterium sp.
CATCAGTTGCTCGTAAACTTCTGGGGTGTGACAACGGTCATCACGGATCACCAGCAACTGTTCTTTTTCAGTGGTGAGGTAATTACAGTCAAATGTCTGGGTCAATCCAACGGATATCTGAGAAAAGTCGATCACCATGCTCCTGTAATAATTTTGGACTATGTTATGTGGCTAAAATCAATGTCTTGAGGTTTGAACATATTGTGTGGAATAACAAACCCTTGCGCATCATTCAGTTTCTCTAAGTATAGTTCACGAGAAATTTCTGACACCCCCAAAGTTTGTAAAAAATCATTTTGCATCTGACAATCGATAAAGTGGGCCTGATGTTGTTGCAGCCAATTAACCAATCCCCAATAAGCCACTTTGGAGGCATTGGGTTGTAAATGAAACATCGATTCGCCACAGAAGCAGCCACCGACCATCACGCCATAGAGGCCGCCGACCAACGTTTTGCCTTGCCATACTTCTATACTGTGGGCAAATCCAAGTTGATGTAAGTTGATATACGCTTGAATCATTTCAGTGGTGATCCAAGTACCGTCATCATTGCGGGGAACTGAACTACACAAAGTGATCACATCGTCAAAGGCTTTGTTCACTGATAGCCTAAAAGGCATTTTACGTAAAAACTTGGCGAAACTGCGGTTAATGTAAAAGTCTTCAAAAAACAATACCCCACGAGGGTCAGGACTCCACCACATCAATGGTTCATCTGCACTATACCAGGGAAAGATGCCGTGACGGTAACCATTAAGCAGTCTTTGTGGTGATAAGTGACCACCGACAGCCAATAGCCCATTAGGATCGTCCAGCGCATCAGCAGGCGCTGGAAAACTGATGTCGTCCGGGTAGAGTTGATAGATGACTTTGGCCATATTGCTGATTCCTAACTCAGGATCCATGATTAAATAACATTCACAGTAGGATGTGGTTGAGAGGACCGGGCTGTCGTTACAGCGAAACCCATCAGAATTGGACGGCAAACCGCGATATCGTGTTGCGATCGTTAATAAATGATGGGTTTCGCTTTAGGCTCTACCCATCCTACGGTCAAGTCAGGTATGCACCCTACGTACAAATATTATAGCGCATCCAGATAACGTTCGGCATCTAGGGCAGCCATACAACCAGTACCCGCAGAAGTCACGGCTTGACGATAAATATGGTCGCTAACGTCGCCAGCGGCGAATACACCTTCAACACTGGTGGCTGTGGCATTACCTTCGTTGCCCGAGTGAACTTTGAGGTAGCCGTTGTTCATTTCTAACTGGCCTTCGAAAATGCCGGTGTTAGGTTTGTGGCCAATGGCGATAAATACCCCTTGCAGTTTCATTTCTTCGGTAGCATCGCTGTTGGTGTCTTTGATGCGCATTCCGGTCACACCCATGTCATCACCGAGAACCTCATCCAAGGTTTTGTCAAGATGAAGGAATATGTTGCCACTTTCTGCTTTTTTCAGCAGACGATCACGCAAGATTTTTTCACTGCGGAAGGTATCGCGACGATGAACCACGTGCACTTCTGAGGCAATATTGGATAAATATAACGCTTCTTCAACGGCAGTATTACCACCACCGACCACGGCGACTTTTTGATTGCGATAGAAGAAACCATCACATGTGGCACAGGCAGAAACGCCTTTGCCCATAAACGCGGTTTCTGATTCCAGACCTAAATAACTGGCAGAGGCACCGGTGGCGATAATTAAAGCATCACAGGTCAGGGTATAAGAATCGCCCGTCAGGGTAAAAGGACGGTTTTTGACATCAACGGTATGAATATGGTCAAAGAGAATTTCGGTGTCGAATTTTTCAGCATGTGCTTGCATTCTTTCCATCAATACCGGACCTGTTAGGTCATTGGCATCACCGGGCCAGTTTTCGACTTCGGTGGTGGTGGTCAGCTGGCCACCTTGTTGAATACCTGTGACCAATACTGGATTCAAGTTGGCGCGCGCGGCATAAACTGCGGCGGTATAACCCGCAGGGCCAGAGCCCAGGATCAGTAATTTACAATGTTTCGTTTCGTTCATGCGGTAATGCCCGTATTTTTTGTCTGCTAGAATTGACAAACAATATGGATGCAATCGAGTTTAATTTCAAGGGCGATTAGGGCAAACCCTGAATTTATCATTCATCACGCGGCGTTGCGCAGTATCCGATCTAACCACGATACCGGCAGCACCCGACGCAAAAAACCAAACAAATGGGTGGGGAAGGTGACGTAATAGCGTGATTTGGCTGTAAAGCATTTAAACCAAGCGCTTTTAAGGCTGCAACATCTTTGGCTTTTCTGGCGGTGGCATATACCCGGTAGCCTCGTTCAGCCAGTTTAATAGCACAATAATGGCCAATACCGGTTGAGCAGCCGGTGATGAGAATGGCTTTGTCTGCTTTACTCGGTGTTGTGCTAGGTGTCGTACCAGGTATTGTACTGGCTGAGGTCTTGTTGCTGGCTTGGTTCATCGCAAACGCGCTCTTGTGAATAATGACGGCCAGATACTAAACAAATAGCAGCCATATGCACATCATTAATTGTCAGCCACTGTTAATATTGCTAGAGTTGCGCCTAGATTTCGGTTAGGTTTTGGGTTTGATAAAGGACACTGATTTGTTGGTAAAAATGTTGGTATGGCTTGGTTGTCTATTCGCGGGTGGCGCATTGGCAGCACCGATAAAACTACAGGTACAAGATTACCCACCTTATATTGACCAGCAGGCGGCCAAACAAGGGTTGATAACGACGTTGGTGGCAGAGGCATTTGCGCGCCAAGGGGTGGCCTCAACGGTTAAATTTAGCGATTGGGGTCAGGCCGAACGCGCCGTTGATGAACAAAAATCATTTTCTTTTATGTGGAATAAAAGCAAACCATTGATGAAAAAATGGTTTTACTCAGAGGTGATTTACCGCCAGAGCAAGCAATTTCTTGCTAGGGGCAGTTTTAAGCATAATTTGCAGCACTTGCACAACCTACGAGGTATCAGCATTGGTATGGTCAAGGGGCGAACCTATGGCGAAGACATTGAAACTTTTCGTCGTAAGTTGACCATTCGCGAACATGGCTCGGATTATGTCAATGTCAAAAGTTTACTGGCCAAACAGCAACAGCTGGCGGTGGTCGATCCGATTATCGCAGTATACCTAACCAGTAACTTTTTCGCCCCCAGCCAAAAACAACAATTGAAACTGATCCCCAGTGATTTTTTTAATCAGCAATCCTATTACTTGGTGTGTGCCAAAAATTATGGTAATTGCCTCAATTACATCAAAAAATTCAACAAAGGTTTGCAGCTGCTTAATCAAGATGGCACCAGTGCAGCCATTTTCAAAAGCGCCGGACGCTTGTAAGTTGAACAGTTATAAGTAGAAAATTATGAACAAAAAATTACCTAAACTATTATTACTGAGCCTAGCCGCTTGTCCATCATTGTTAACTTGGGCGCACGATACCAGCCATACCAGCGTCGATGCCCATTTACCCCCGTTGCTTCCTTGGCACGGTAAAAGTGAATCACTGATTAACACTGATGTGAAGTGGCAAACTGATGCCGAGCGTAGTGGTTTAACCTCTACCCCTGAGTACCAACACACCATGGCCTATATCGAAAAACTGGCGGCACAAAGTCCGTTGATTCGTCTTGAGTCGATTGGCAAAAGTGCGCAGGGCCGCGATATTATGATGGTGATTTTGGCTAAAACGCTTAAAGGTAAAAACTCGGGCTTGATCACGGACAATGGTAAACCGACCTTGTTGGTTCAGGCAGGTATTCACTCCGGTGAAATTGATGGTAAAGATGCCGGGCTAATGCTGTTACGCGATATCGTCAGCGGCAAAGAGGCGGGTTTAGTCGAGCAGGCCAATTTATTGTTTATTCCCATTCTCAGCGTCGATGGACATGAACGTTCTTCGGTGTATAACCGGGTTAATCAGCGTGGTCCTGATAACATGGGCTGGCGCACCAATAGCCGCAATCTTAATTTAAATCGCGATTACAGCAAAGCCGATACCAAAGGCATACAAGCGGTATTGGCGGTGATCAACCAGTATCAACCGGATTTATACCTTGATGTTCATGTTACCGATGGTGAAGATTATCAATATGATATCACCTATGGTTATAACCGCGAGTTTGCCAGTCAATCGCCAAAGATAGCCCGTTGGTTGGACACTCAACTGGCCCCTTATCTTGATAACCAGTTAACCGACTGGGGCCATAAACCGGGCAGGTTGGTTTTTGGTTGGGATGGTAAAGACTTCAGCAAAGGCATTAGTGGTTGGACAGCAACGCCGCGTTTTTCCAACGGTTATGGCGATTTACGCCAATTGCCGACTATCCTGGTCGAGAACCATTCACTCAAACCTTATCGACAGCGGGTGCTGGGCACTTATGTGTTTATCAAATCCAGCCTCGAATATCTGGCAAAAAACCACCACAGTTTGACTGAGGTGATTAAAGCCGATGTTGAACAGCGGCCGAAAACGCAAGTGTTAGATTGGTCCTATGATACCGTGTCGCTGCCAGTGGATTTTGACGGCATTGATTATCAGCGTTATCAAGACCCCATCACCGGACAAACCGAAGTGAAGTGGCTCGGTGAAGCAAAGCATTATGGCCAATTACCGCAATATTGGCAGCGTATCCCCAAAACTGAGGTCAAGGTACCTAGCGCTTATATTATCCCACCGCAGTATGGTGAAGTGATAAAACGGCTGCGTTTGCATGGTATTGAGATGACACCAGCTTCTTCAACTGCTGCAAAGACCAAACAAAGTTATCAACAGCTAAGCGTAGACACCTTTGAATTTGATAAAATGCCGTTTGAAGGGCGAATGCGGGTGAAGGCGACTTTCAGCCGGGCAGCAGTCAACATGACAGTGCCCGCAGGTTCGATGCGAGTTCAGACCAATCAGCCCTTGGGCCGACTGGCGACGGCATTATTACAGCCAGCGGGTTCAGATTCATTTTTCTCGTGGGGTTTTTTCAATCCGATATTTAAGCGCACAGAATATATTGAACACTATGCGATTATCCCGCTGGCCGAAAAAATGCTGGCAGACAGTCCGGTTTTGAAGCGCGAATTTGAGGCGAAGTTAACCAGCGATAAAACCTTTGCCGACAATGCCCGGGCTAGACTGGATTTTTTCTATAAACGAACACCGTATTATGATGGTCGTTATTTGAAGTATCCGGTGTTGATAGAACAGTAGAGGGTAGGTAGCAATGAGATCATTGCTACCATCAAGCGGTTTTTATTGGAAATCTCAATAAAAACCGCGTGCCCACACCCACCTCAGATTCGACACTCAATTCACCGCCGTGTTTTTGCACAATACCATAAGATATCGATAACCCCAGTCCAGTGCCTTTGTCTGGACCTTTGGTGGTATAAAACGGTTCAAATAAGCGCTTTTGGGTTTGCTCGCTCATGCCATTGCCGTTGTCCTTGACTGAAATTTCTATCCCATTTCCGACGATATGGCAACCAATCACTATTCTACCCCGTACTTTGCCTGTCGGTTTTACTGGCAATGACCGTGATGAAAAATAGGCAGCCTGTTCGGCTTGTTGGGCTTGCTGTTTTTCACCGATGGCATCACAGGCATTGACGATTAAGTTCATAATGACCTGATTTAACTGGGCAGGGTGACAACGCAGGTGTGTCTCATCATCAAACTCGGTGATAAATTGAATGGTTTCAATATATTGGGTTTTCACCAGATTAATGGTCGATTGTAATTTTTGGCCAATATTGATGGTGGTTTGCTCTATCGGATCCAGCTGAGTAAAAGTACGTAAATCCTGAACGATGACTTTAATCCGATCGGTGCCATCAAGGATGGTATTGACGTGACCATACAAAGGTTTCAGATTGTCGCGAAAACTATCCAGTATGGCCTCACTGGCATCGTCACCAGCCAGTTCAAATAAAAACTTTTGAAACTCTTCAAGGTCTACTTCAAGGTTTTGTGCGCTGATACGAACAAAGTTAGCGGGGTTATTGATTTCATGGGCGACACCGGCTGTTAGGGTGCCCAGCGAAGCCATTTTTTCTGCTTCTGCCAGTTGTCTTTGATTGTCCATTTGCAACACTTTTCGCTGGCTATCCAGTAAGTCTAAATGGACTTGGGCATTGTCGATGGCAGTGGCAATATAGTTGGTTAACGAGGTTAATACCTCCAAATCAATCGGCTTAAATGCTTGAGGCTGAAAACTTTGCACGGTCAGAAAACCAAGCACTTTTTGTTTAATTAGAATGGGAATGTAGATCACCGACTGGGGCACCTGAGGAGATTGATTGTCCTCTATCGCTTGTTGGTACTTATCACCGCCAAGCCATGGATGGTCGCTGATATATTGCTCACCCTCATTTTGAATATCATTGATAAACACCGGCGCTTTGTGTTCAATACACCATACTGCAAAATGTTTTTTGTCTTGTGGGTCGAGTGTATAGGGTTCAAAGAGGACCTCATTTTCAATGGCAAATTTCACCTCAATCTGGGAGTTGTCAGTGCCACTGCCGCATAAGCCAATGGCAAATATTGACACATCCATCAGGCCATTGACACGCTGATAAATGCTGTCTAACACGTCATCGAGCTTAAGTGACTGATTGATTTGCAGACCTAGGGTTCTGATGGTGCGTATTTGTTTATAAGATTGCTCTAGTTGCGCCGTGCGTTCGCCCACTTTGTGTTCGAGGTTACGGTTAATATCGAGCAATTTCAGATGGGTTTCGACTCGGGCCAGCAGTTCGTTTTTGGCCACTGGTTTGGTTAAATAATCATTGCCGCCCATGGCAAAACTTTCAACCAAATCACCGACCTGGTTTTTCGCGGTGAGAAATAACACCGGCAAATCATTCACCGACCAACTTTCTCGTAGCTGGCGGCACACTTCATAACCAGAGACTTTTGGCATCATAATGTCTAATATCACTAGATCAAACGGACCATCATCACGCAGCGCTGCCAATGCGCTCTCACCACCATCGGCTTCGACCAGTTGGTAATGTTGCAAAGATAACAGGTTTTTTAACACCAGACGATTGACGGGTTCATCATCGACCAGCAACAGCCGAAAGCGCTGGCCATCTATTGCATCTGGTACTTGGGGTGCCTTACCTGATGGCACAGGCGGCAACGATACAGGTTGGCGGGGCTGATCTTGTTCGAGCATATGTAAACGAGAAACACTCTGGCTGCTACTTTTATCATTTGAGGTGGTCGCTTGTTGGCCACTGGTAGGCAGGGTGAAACTAAAAGTCGAACCCTGACCCGGCTGCGATTCAAGCCAAATGGACCCGCCATGTAATTCTACCAGTTGTTTACTGACCGCCAGGCCTAAACCAGTGCCGCTGCCGTTGCGCTCGCTGTGGCCTTCGAGTTGTTCAAAAGAGTCAAAAATCGCCTTGAATTGACTGGCTTCAATGCCAATGCCGGTGTCGCTGACACTGATGGTCAGGCCATTGTGGCTGACTTCGGCAGACAAAGTCACCGAACCGCTATCAGTGAATTTGATGGCATTACCCACCAGATTATGCAAAATTTGCTGTAAGCGGTTTTCATCGGCCATGGCCGCGGGCAAATCCTTGTCGATGGCATTGATCAGTTGTAATGGCTCGATACCATTAATCCGTCCTAACAGCGGGCCGGACAGCGCCAATACCACCTCAGCCAGACTATGTAGATCGACAGGTCGGGTCACCAATACCAGATTGCGGTTTTTTAACTTTGAAAAGTCCAAAATATCATTGACCAGATTGGCCAGCCTTTTGCCACTGGCCACCACCATGGCGAGATTGTAATTGGCGTTATCAGGTAAAGGGCCAGCGATGCCATCGATCAGTGATTCGGCGAGGCCAATAATACCATTGAGCGGGGTACGCAACTCATGGGAAGTATTGGCTAGAAACTCATCTTTGAGCTTATCGACCTGAGTCAGGCGCAGGTTAAGGGCTTGTTCTGTGCGTATTTTGGTTTGCTGAGCGCGGATAAAAGCGCCTGTCAGTGCCAGCAGCAATACGCTGTAAATCGAATAAGCCCACCAGGTTTTCCAAGGCGGCGGCAATACGGTGATGTTAAGTGACTTACCTTCTTGCCCTGCTTGTCCCTGCACAGTCCAATAGCCGTCTTTGTTACTGGCTTTAATCTGCAAGGTATAATCACCGGCAGGTAAATTGGGGCTCTGATCAAATAGGTGGGGTTCAGGGTTACAAATACAATAGTCCCCCAGCGGTTCAATGCTGAAC
>JBLGCB010000308.1:0-8227 GCA_047617105.1 Phenylobacterium sp.
TTTGAGGTTGTTTGCTTTTGCCATTGACCTGATTTTGACAGATTTGTCACTGTTGATGTTATTTTTATAATCGCTACCGGCACAACCCGTTAAAGCCAAAATAAGAACAGTTGCTGATGTTAATGCTATTTTCATTAAAATACTTCCTTCCTTTAAACACATAATTTGAAAATGCCAAGCCAACTATTGAATTCAGTCGGGACCTTAACATTTTTGATCTCATTGATGTTGCACTATCAATAGCTTGTAAGTATGCCGTCAGGCACTTTAAAGTCAACATCAAAAAAAAAATTTATAAAGAAATGTCTGTAAATTAATAGCTTGGTTAAAAAGTCTTAGGATTTGGAGTCGTTGGGGATAGAAAGGTTTGCCTATGACGGCAAGGTTACGCGTACGTGGGCACAAAAAGGTTTGCCGATGACGACGAGGTCACGCGTGAGCACACAAAGGCCTACCGATGACTGCGAGGTCACGCGTGGGCACAAAAAACGTGACCACCCTACGTCGTATAAATCAGGTAGATCGAAATATCTTTAGCCCCGCGCAGCGGATCACAAAAAAGCCCAGCAGTTGCCTGCTGGGCTTCTTTAAAACTATCTAACCTACCGCACAAATCCCCAAAGAGCCCTGCGCAGCAGATCATTTTTTCAGGGGTTATTTTGCTAGCAAAATTTCCCCTGAAAAAACTATAGCTTCTCTCTAATACGTGCAGAACGACCAGAACGTTCACGCAAGTAGTAAAGTTTAGCGCGACGAACTGCACCGCGACGTTTAACATCAATGCTATCTACCATTGGGCTGTGAGTTTGGAATACACGCTCAACACCAACACCGTTAGAGATTTTACGAACTGTGAACGCAGAGTGTAAACCACGGTTACGAACGGCAATAACAACACCTTCGTATGCCTGTAAACGCTCTTTGTCACCTTCGATAACTTTAACTTTAACTACCACAGTGTCACCAGGTGCAAATTTTGGTAGATCAGCTTTTAATTGCTCTTTTTCAATTTCAGCAATAATGTTTTGATTAACTTTACTCATTTTTTTCTCTCAGTCCTAGATAACTGTCGTTTGCCACATGCGTTATTTAGTTAAAGTCGATGCTTTGATCGCTTTTAACATTAACGCCTGCTCCTCAGTCAGAGCTAGATTAGTTAGCAATTCAGGCCGCCTTTGCCAAGTTCTGGTCAAAGACTGTTTTAAGCGCCATTTACGAATCGCTTCATGATCGCCACTCAGTAATACTGAGGGCACTTGTTTTGTTTCCAGATATTCAGGTCTGGTATAGTGCGGACAATCTAACAACCCCTCAGAAAATGAATCCTGCTGCGCCGATAAATTATGTCCAAGTACACCGGGCACATATCGCGCCACTGCATCAATCAATGTTAATGCCGGTAACTCTCCACCACTTAACACGTAATCACCCACTGACCATTCTTCGTCAATTTCTGACTCAATCACGCGTTCATCAATTCCTTCATATCGACCAGCCACTAATATCAAACGCTGGTTTTGGGCTAATTCCTCAACCCCTTGTTGATCTAACTTTCTGCCCTGGGGCGAAAGATAAATCACTTTAGCATCGGCACCAGTTTCAGCTTTCGCTGCCTGTTTCGCCTCACAAATAGCATCTCGTAACGGTTGCACCATCATTAACATACCAGGTCCGCCCCCGTAAGGTCGGTCATCCACTGTTCTGTGCTTATCTAAAGCATAGTTTCGCGGATTCCAGCAGTTAAAGTCGATAATGCCATTTTTTACCGCACGGCCAAAGACTCCTTGCTGAGTAAACACATCGAACATTTCAGGAAAAAGGCTTATCACCCCTACCCATAGTTTTGCTTGTGTCACGCCAATCAGAATCCCGGATCCCAATCAACAAGAATTGTTTTATCTTGTTGATTCACTTCCTTTATGGCCTGTTCAAGGACAAAAGGAATTAAACGCTCTGTTTTGCCAAAAGCATCACTGGGTTTGGCTTTTACCACCAAAACATCGTTCGAACCAGTCTCCAGCAATTCGGTCACTTGTCCCATTTGATAGCCACTGAGATTAACCACATTAAGGCCAATCAAATCTCGCCAATAAAACTCTTGCTCCGGAAGTTCCGGTAAATCTTCAACCACTACCGCAACTTGCGCATGGGTGAAAAGCTGAGCTTGATTGCGATCATCAACGTCTGCAAATTTAAACACGATCCCGTTATTATGCCGGCGCCAATCCGCAACGGTTTGTTGCTGCCATTGTCCATCCATTTCGATCAACAATGTGTCGTAGCCAAAAACCCCTTCGGGTTCATCAGTATAAGTCGTTAGTTTGAGCCATCCCTTGATGCCATAGGGCGCGCCTACTTTACCAAGAATCACTTTTTCACTTTGCGTCATTAATACCAACCCTTAACTACTTAATAATACTTGTACTAACTAAGCCTAAGCCGCCGCTACTACTGCTGTTTTACGAGCATTCTTAACGATGTTAGCAACACGATCAGACAAAGACGCGCCTTGTCCAACCCAATGGTCTACACGATCAAGATCTAAACGAACTCTCTCAGATTGACCGATTGCTGTTGGGTTAAAGAACCCAATGTTTTCGATGAAACGTTTGTCACGAGCGCAACGGCTGTCTGCAACAACTACTTGATAAAATGGCTTCTTTTTAGCGCCACCACGTTGTAAACGAATAGTTACCATATCGTCCTCTTTAATTAATGTTAATGTTTAAGTGTATTCCAATACTCATCAACCCTAAGGGTCAAAAAAGCTCGCGTATTATACGCTTTTTAGGGTTTAAGGCAAGAAGTGTTTTTGGCGCGGGTTTTCAGATATGTTACTACCCAATCAATTGCTGGTATATCTCTTTAGTCTGCTCGGTCTTAACATCACCGGTATGCAAGGTCGATTTCTGCTCAATTAACAATATCTGACATTCTTCATCGGCGATGGGGTTATGCCGCACACCTCTGGGCACCACGTACATATCACCGGCGTTAAGCTCAACCGTTTGATCTTCCATCTCAATCCGCAGACTGCCTTTTAAGATATAAAACATTTCATCTTCATCATCATGACTGTGCCAGGTAAAGGTGCCTTTGACCTTGGCCACTTTGACATAATTATTATCAACCTCACCAATTACCTTAGGCGACCAGTGTTCGGTTAATGATTCAGCGATGGTTTGGGGGGATACGACCTTTGACACACATTCACTCCTTATTTGTTTGTAACCTGTAGCAAGGCTAACGCAAAAAGTTGGTCAAAGCCAAGCAAAATTTGACATCCGGGAATTGACTGCTAAACCTAAATAACGTACCTGTGACGGCATGGGTACATTTACTTCTCACTATTTACTTCCAGTAAAGGACTTTTTACCATGAACTTTGCAAATTTAAAGTGGAATGTATTGGGCAACTCACCTTCTGCCAGTTCCAGAACAGACGATATTTGGTTTTTCAATCAAAATGAAGGTTTTTTAGTTAACAGTAGTGGTTATGTGGCGATGACCGAAGATGGCGGTGACTTTTGGCACCAAAAGTTCTTTTTGTATCCCGGCGAAACCTGTCGACCTTATTTGCGTTGCATGGGCTGGGGCAGCCGTGATGTCGGCTGGTTTGGAGCGGTGTGCGGTTTTACCGGTGCAGGCAGTAACTATCGTGACTTTCTGCTGCACCATACCACTGATGGTGGCAACAGC
Source organism: Phenylobacterium sp. (assembly GCA_047617105.1). Taxonomy (GTDB): domain Bacteria; phylum Pseudomonadota; class Gammaproteobacteria; order Enterobacterales; family Alteromonadaceae; genus JABSOG01. The sequence goes on from JBLGCB010000308.1 coordinate 3,699, forward strand.
TGGGCCCCGGTGACCAACCTGCCCGTCAATGCACCAGCAGGCATCTGTGGTTTTTATGCCGTCAACGAACAAGTGGCTTATGGTTCCGGGGTCAATGATCCGAGCCAAAAACCTGGTCCATCGGTGATAAAAACCACCGACGGTGGTAAAAGCTGGGATCTGATCCCCATGAACGAGTATTGCGATAACCTTATCGACATCTATTTTATGGATGAATTAAATGGTTTTGTGGTCGGCGGTAAAATTGACCCTAACGCCCCCACCAATGTGCCCGCTTACAACACCCCCAGACTACAAGCTTATGTACAACTCAAACCCGTGGTATTAAGAACCTTTGATGGCGGACTCACTTGGACCAATACCACCGCTAACATCACTGATTTTATTGCTGGTGAATGGGGCTGGAAAATTCAGTTTATTAGCGATAAAGTCGGTTTTGTCAGCCTCGAAAACTTCCGCGATGCGTCGATTCTTAAAACCACCGATGGTGGCCAAAGCTGGACCCATTTACACGTTTCAGCCGACCAAACCGGCTCGCTGGCGATTAATAATGACCTCGAAGGCATTGGTTTTATCGACGAAAATCATGGCTGGGTGGGTGGCTGGGGTATTGATTTTATAGGTCAGCAAAACAGTTATACCGCCGATGGCGGCCAAAGCTGGATACGCCAAGATAATAACCCGAGCCTCTCCAATCTCGACGCCAGTAATGACCCTCGCCTAAGAATCAATCGCTACCGTTTTATCAAAGATAAAAAAGGTAATCTACTGGCCGGTTATTGCTCTGGTCAACAGGTCTACAAACTCAACATTAGCACTAGTGGTGGCGGTGGTGGTGGTTCGAAAAAATCTGCATTTGCCAACAACTCAGCATCCGGCAAAAAAGCGGCGTTCGCTAGCAATTCCTCCAAATCGTCAGCATTTGCCTCAACACAACCTGGGTGCTCACAACCTACTCATGGCGGCATGTCTTTTGAAAAGGTCGATGATGAGGATAAAAAGTTGCAACTGAGCCAACCCGATGGACAACAAACCCTTAGTCCCAGCGCTTTAAAAGTGTTCGAAAAAGAACTGGACCTAGCTTGCCTGACCCGAGATGACGGCAGTGTCGAAATCAGCTATAACCTCACCAAAGACGCTAAAAATGTTTTTGTCGGATTGTGGAATCAATTCGCTTTTCACATCAAAACCCTGGTCGGTGGCCAGCAACAAACCAAAGGTCGTCAGAGCCTAGTGTGGGATGGTAAAAATACCGATGGCGAATTTAGTGGCGATGGCGTATATATATGTCGGATGTCTATTGATGATGGCAACGCCAGTCATATGGTGACATTGGAAACGTCATCTTAGATACCAAGGTTAGCCCCCCCGCTTTCAATCACCTAAATCGGGGGTTTTAAAACCAACAGCAAGGTAAAGAATAATAATGTCTGATAACAAAAAATGGTGGGTTCAGTTGAATACCACGTCGCCGACGAAGGCTATTTTGAAAAGCGCGGCTTAAAAAGAGTCGCTGGGGTATGGTCTTTATGGGCGCTTGGCGTCGGGGCGGTGATCTCCGGCGATTTCTTTGGCTGGAACTTTGGCCTCGCTCAAGCCGGTTTTGGCGGTTTGCACATTGCCACCGCCATTGCCACCGCCATTATCGCAGTGATGTATCTGGGCATGTGTTTCAGCATTGCTGAAATGTCACCGGCCTTACCGCACACCGGTGGTGCTTATTCATTTGCCCGTACCGCCATGGGGCCTTGGGGCGGATTTATTACCGGACTGGCTGAGAATATGGAATATATCCTCACCACCGCTGTTATCGTGGTGGGCATCGGTGGTTATATGGGCGCGGTGTTTAACGACCTGTTTGACCTAAGTATTGCAGCGCCTATCTGGTGGGCAATCGCTTATGGCATTTTCGTCGGTCTTAATATTCTCGGTGCCGAAGTCACCTTTAAATTTTCAGTCTTTATTACCTTTCTCGCCCTAGCCATTTTGGTGGTGTTTTGGGTTGGGGCCATCCCATTATTTAGCTGGGACCATGCGCTCGACATTAAACCCACTGGTGACAACAGCATCTGGTTACCCTTTGGTTGGCAAGGCGTGGCCAATGCCCTACCCTTTGCTATCTGGTTTTATCTCGCCATTGAACAATTGCCACTGGCCGCCGAAGAATCACACGATCCAAAAAGAGACATGCCCAAGGGCCTGTTATATGGCATCTTAACCCTAATCATCGCCTCTGTGCTGACCCTGTTTTTAAATGCTGGCATTGCGCCAGGCGCAGCAGCTGTAGGGGCATCGAGCGAACCTTTATTCCTTGCCTTTAAAACCATCTTTGGTGACGGGGTTGGCGCTTCTGTGCTGGCGTTGCTGGCAGTGGCGGGATTAATCGCCAGTTTTCACACCATTATTTACGCCTATGGCCGTAATATTTACTCACTCAGCCGCGCCGGATACTTTCCGCAATGGCTATCGGTTACTCATGATCAACATAAAACCCCTTGGACTAAACCTCTATCGCGGTAATGGCGGCCACTGCAACTTTATCTCACTACAGTGGCTTCACTGACGCCCGCTCTTCCCTTCTCCCTCCTTCCAGGACAAAATAGACAGGTTACTTTACGTACCCTTACCCATTTATTTCTTGCAGGAGCCTCACATGACACCTTTACGTCAACCTATGACCGAAGATATGCAAATCCGTAACCTGGCCGACAATACACAGCAATCTTACTTATTACAGATTGCTTGTTTTGCCAAACACTTTAATCAATCACCAGAAGAACTCGGGCCTGAAGATATTCGTGCTTACCAACTCCACCTAGTCAACATCAAGAAACTGGCACCAAGCAGTATTTGTATCGCCGTTGCAGCACTGCGCTTCCTCTACAAAGTGACACTTAGGCAAGACTGGGCTTTGGATGAAATCACGCCACCGAAGAAGCCTCAAACTTTGCCAGTGGTGTTAAGCCCTGAGGAAGTCAGTCATTTTCTGTCATTCGTGACCAGCCCCATGCATCACGCGCTATGCTGCGTGATGTATTCCGCCGACTCCGTGTTTCAGAAGCCTGTCAACTCAAAGTTGCTGACATTGACAGTCAACGCATGACGTTGCGCGTTCAGCAAGGTAAAGGTAACAAAGATCGTTATAGCTTATTGTCGCCAAAGTTACTCAACCTCTTACGCGAATATTGGATAATAGGTCGCTCAACAGATTGGCTATTTCCAAGTCCACGCTTGGACGCCAATCCTGTCACACGAGACGCCGTATATTTGGCTTGCAAGCAAGCTCAAGCGTCTTCTTCCTTGACAAAACCCGTCACACCACATCTGTTGCGTCATGCTTTTGCGGCCCATTTGCTGGAAAATGGCACCGACCTGCGAACGATACAAATCCTGCTCGGTCATCGTAGTCTCACGACAACTTACGCACGATTGCCGCTGACCCCAAACACCTAGGAGCCGAAATTGGATTTATTAGTGTTTTGCATACCTGGGGGCAAAATCTGTCCCATCATCCCCGGATCAAACGCAATGGGTCTCTTGCAGACCCGGTTTTTTCCTTCACGTCCGCGTGCTTTCCCGGCTATTTAGGCGACTCTTTCTTGAGGGCTTACAACAAGCATTCAAAGCCAAAACGTTAGAGTTGCATGGCACGCTGGCGTCATTAAATGACCCGGAAAACTTTGCGGCTCACCTCAAACCATTGTGCGGCATTGAATGGGTAGTTTACGCGAAACCGCCTTTCGGCGGCCCAGAACAGGTATTACGTTACCTTGGCCGCTACACTCATCGCGTGGCTATTTCCAATCATCGTCTTGTCAGTGCAGAAGATGATCAGGTTGCCTTTCGCTGGAAAGATTACCGTAATGACAATAAACAAACAGTAATGACGCTTTCAGCCAGTGAATTCATACGGCGTTTTTTACTGCATGTATTACCCAAAGGCCTATAGCGTATTCGCCATTATGGCCTTTTAGGTAATCGCCATCGTGAGCAAAAACTCGAACTCTGCCGATCACGCCTCAATGTTGTCGAGCCAGTACAGCCAAAATCAACGCAAACTGTCGACTACCGGACAAGATTCGAGATGCTAACGGGTCGTTCCTTACGTGAATGTCCGCACTGTAAAAAGGGTGAAATGAAGGAAATCGCCCTCTTAAAGCGACCGCCACACGTTCAATATAAAGACACTTCATGAGCGCTTTAAAACGGGCGGCAAAGGCACTTACAACCATGCTATTTTATCGCGTGAGGGGCACTGTTGTGCTTTGTGTCGTTGTTGTATGTTTATTGGATAAAATAACCCAATGTAATCTAGGTAAAAGAGGAATACCAACAGTATGAAGAAGGTTTATACGTGAATGTGTGACTCAAAAATGCTCTATTTTGCCACTTACCTGATGCAGTCTTGTTTACCAAACAGGATATATCGTGAGCTTACGAAGAGATAGCGCAACTTTTGCAAATTGAGCTGGGATAATGCCCATACCCAAGCAAAAGGAGCAAAACCATGCCAACCCCAAAAGAATTAC
>JBLGCB010000309.1:0-8193 GCA_047617105.1 Phenylobacterium sp.
GCTTCAGAACAAGGCATTTTCGCACGGAAAATAGGCGCATATAGGCATATGTAACTGTTTGAGTACGAAAATAACGCCGTTATGGTGCGAAAGATGAGTGCGCTGAATAGTTACATTTGTCTTTGTAATTTGCACGCCTTACCTTTGATGATATTCACTTGGCCATAAAAGGCCTTATGATTCCCATATGGGAATGATTATCTATTTGTAACTGTTTGACTACGACAATAACGCCGTTATGGTGCGCAAGATGAGTGCGCGCAATAGTTACATCAATTTAAAGGATCTATATCATGCAAATAAAACACCGAATACGCAGTTTATGTCGCAATGCCAGTGATGCCGAAAGAGATTTGTGGCAGGTTTTGCAAAAGCGCAACCTCAGTGGGTATAAGTTTCAAAGAAAAGTGCCCATCAAAGACTGGTTGGTCGATTTTCTATGTGCCGAATTAAAGCTGGTGATTCAGCTCGATGATGGTGAAGGTACGGCATTGACACAAGAGGACCCGCAGAAACGGCAGTTTTTAACCAATAATGGCTATCGGATTGTTTACTTTTTACATAACGAAGTATTGAACAATCCCACCGGGGTGGCCAATTGCCTTCTTCCGACATTGGCCCGTAGAGGACTGGAGTTGAGTGTGCCTTCGCCGTATGAAATTAACGGTGGGGGATAAGATGATGGAACATAATGAAACAATGACCAGACGTAATGCTGCGGTGGCAGAGATTTCGCCCCCGCCTGTGTATACCTCGAACGCCGAATTAAAATTGTGGGAAATGATGCGCAATAAGCAACTTAATGGTTTTGCCTTTATTCGTCAGGTATTGGTTGAACCTTTTATCGTTGATTTTGCCTGTGTTGAATTGAAAGTGATCGTTGAATTGGACGGTGGGCCGAACACTGAACAGCAATACTATGATTTGCGCCGAACGGAATATTTACGCAAGCGTGGTTTTGTGGTGCTGCGATTTTTCAATGGTGAAGTGCTGAGCAGTGCGGCCAGCGTAGTGGATACCTTACGTACCACTGTGGCCACAAGAGCCAGAGAAGTAGGGCACTAGCTAACGGGCAAATGCGTTTGTTGAGAATGAGGAATCATCAGTAAATAACATCCGAAACTGACTGGTCTCTTTACCGAGGCGTCGGACCGCCTGTTTCAGCGTTAGGCAAAGCGTTGTGTAGAACGACTACACGCCCCTTTGCCTGCCTTGAAACAGAATAAATATCCTGCCTCAGTTTCGGATCTTATTTAATTCCGCTTCCTAAGGAGAATCTCACCATACCGTTAAGACATATAATGGTACGGTGAGGTGCACCTACTGCGTTCAACTTGATTTGATACCATTTACCGCTATGATTAAGGTGGATGTTTTGTTAGCATCCTAAAACGTTAAGGTGGATAGATAACCACAATTTTTGTAAGGTAAAAGCACAAATGAGTCGGTTGTTGATGGATTTGGAGTCGTAATGTTTGACGTTAATGAAGACGTATTAAACGATATAAAAAAGAGTTTTATTATTCCATCAAAGCCTGCTTTGTTGGATGCGTTAAAACAGCAGCTTAATTCGAAAGATCCAGATATTGGCAAAGTGGCAATGGTGATTAGCCAAGATATTGGTGTGGCTGGTGCAGTGCTTAAAGTGATTAACTCTCCTGCCTATGGTCTGGCGCGTACAGTCACAGATATCAAGCAATCGGTGATGTTTTTGGGGCTTGCGGGGGTCAATTCACTGGTGACCGGCCTGGTTTTACGTCAGTCGTTTGGCAAACATAAAAGTAGTATCCCCTTAGATGGTTTTTGGGAGAAAGCCTCAAGTGTTGCTAAAGTGGCGATATTTATTGCCAAGCGATATAAAGCCCAGCTTTGTATAGAAGATATTTATACTGCGGCATTGTTTCAGGATTGTGGTATTCCGGCGATGGCGGTGAAATATGGAGATTATGACCAGATACTCGATCAGGCTGATCATGATACCGAGCACACGGTGACTGAACTCGAAGAATTAAGATATCCCACCAATCATGCGGTGGTCGGTTATTTCATTGCCTCGACGTGGCATTTACCACCCAATATTTGTCAGTTGGTGTTGCGCCATCATGAACGGGAATATCTGGATAACTTCAGCGATCATGCCAGCCAACTGATGTTTGCGGTGATTAAGATGGCAGAGAATATCGTCCACAACTTATATCGTTTCAGAGAGCTGCCTGATTGGGAAACGCTTAAAGAACCTATTTTTGATATTATGGGCTGCGATGATGACGAATATAATGATATCTATGAAGATGTTGAACAGAATGTGATGTGAATGCTTTTGTTTCTAGGGGTTATAGACTAACCCGTTCAGATAACAAAACACTGCCGATTCACTGGCATCAAAATGTGGTTGGGGTAAATCATTTGGATTGACCCAAATCCAACCTTCGCATTTATCCGGCTCCCTCAGTTGTACTGTGCCACTATACTCAGTGGCCAGCAAAATCACCGAAATACTATGATAACCTTCACTTTGCCAAGTTTTTAGATTGTTGGTGACACTAATCACCTGTGGATTGCAGATAAGCAATCCAGTTTCTTCGCTAATTTCTCGAATGGCCCCTTGTTCAAACGACTCGCCTGCTTCTAAGTGCCCACCGGGAATCGAATAATAGGGCGCATGTGATCCTTTACGTTTGCCGATTAAAATGTGTTGTTGGTCATTTGTAATGATAATGCCGATTCCGACAGCGGGTCTTTGCATCTCTTAATGGCTTTTACAGAATTGATTTGTTATAAGATAGCATAATGAAATTAAATGTCCTTATTACTTCAATCTAAGGAAGATAAAAACAATGAAAAATACAATCATCAAAAGTATATTGTCGCTGGCGCTGGGTTGCTCGGTGGCTGCATCGGCTCATGAAGGCACAGATCACGGACAAGCAGAGGCGAAAAAAAGCATGATAGAGTGTCAAATATCTGCACCAGGCAAAGTAAAGCTGGGTCAAGAAATACCAATGGACTTTACATTAACCAATACTAGCGGTAAGTCATTAGAGGTGTTGCGTTGGAATACCCCCCTTGAAGGCTGGTTTAATCGATATTTGACCATCACTAGAGACGGACAACGCGTCAATTACCAGGGGCCGATGGTGAAGCGCTTTCGACCTTCGCAAGAGGATTATTCAACCTTGAGTGCGGGGCAGTCGACGCAGGCGACGGTGAACTTGGCACAGGGTTATGATATGGCAGCTATTGGTACTTATAAGATTGTTTACAGCGGCCGATTGCATGATCTTAAAGTGGCAGGCAAAGAGGGCGTAAAAGGACCTACACTGTATTCGTTACAATGTAATGGGTTAACGGTTGTCGTAGAGTAATTATTGGTCAACTTGGGATTTTGAACACCAAACTGTAAAAGATTGTTTACACTTAATTCCGAGTCGCTTGAATCAGACAAATCGGTGAAAACTTTAGTTTTGGTGATGCTGTGCGGTATTATGGCGGCATCGCAACACAAGATAAAAGACGAGAAATATTATGATCGACATTAAACAGATTCATCATGTGGCTTATCGCTGTAATGATGCCAAAGAAACCGTTGCATTTTATCAAGACAAATTGAACATGGATTTTTTGGTCGCGATTGCAGAAGACAAAGTGCCATCAACCCAGGCACCTGATCCGTACATGCATTTATTTTTGGATGCTGGGCAGGGCAATATTCTGGCATTTTTCGAATTACCTAACTCGCCCAAAATGGGCAGAGATGAAAATACCCCTGAGTGGGTGCAGCACATTGCCTTTCGAATTGAAGATGAAGCGGCATTATTAAGTGCCAAAGAAGAATTGATTGCTAAGGGTGTTGATGTGCTTGGGCCAACCAACCATGGCATTATCAAATCAATTTATTTCTTTGATCCCAATGGTCACCGTTTAGAATTGACTTGTGTGGTTGGCACACCGCCACAGATGGATGAATTAAAGCGGGTTGCCCCTTTGATGGTTGAAGAATGGTCGAAGACCAAAAAAGCGCCTAAACATGCTGCTTGGTTGCATGAGGGTTAATTTGTCGTAGGGTGCGCAATAGGCTGTGTGAAAACTTCCGTAGGATGGCGTAGAGCGAAGCGAAACCCATCATTTGTTGACGATAGCAGCACTATATTGCGGATTATTGCCAAATTATGATGGGTTTCGCCTTAGGCTCTACCCATCCTACGGCCAATATTTAGTTTTTACACAAGCTGGCGCACCATGAACCTCTCGGTGCCATCAAACCTTTACTGTGATTCCCCCCCCACAAATCGCACGAATATGGGGTTGTCGTAAATCCACATTAATGGTGCGCAGTGCGCACCCTACGCGGTTTCGTTTTATTATTCAGTCGCCCGAAGGGCGCTTTAGCTTTTAATCTTTAAAACCAAAAAAAGCCCCCGTTGAGCGAAGCTCAGCGGGGGCTTTTTTACAATAATAACGCGAAGCGGTATTATCCGCCCTTCTGGCGTTTCATCGCATCGAAGAATTCATTATTGGTCTTGGTCATCGCCAAACGATCAATCACAAACTCTATCGCTTCAATTTCATTCATCGCATGAGTGATCTTACGCAAAATCCACATCTTCTGTAATTCGTCTGCTTTGGTCAATAACTCCTCGCGACGAGTACCTGAACGGTTAAAGTCAATGGCAGGGAAAACACGTTTTTCTGAAATCTTACGACTCAGGTGTAATTCCATATTACCAGTACCTTTAAACTCTTCATAGATAACTTCATCCATTTTCGAGCCGGTATCAACCAATGCTGTAGCGATGATGGTTAAACTGCCACCTTCTTCAACATTTCGAGCAGCACCAAAGAAACGTTTTGGTTTGTGCAAGGCGTTGGCGTCAACACCACCTGTCAGTACTTTACCTGACGATGGGATAACGGTGTTATAGGCACGGGCAAGACGAGTGATGGAATCGAGCAGTATCACCACATCTTTTTTGTGCTCAACCAGACGTTTGGCTTTTTCAATCACCATTTCAGCAACCTGAACGTGGCGGCTGGCAGGTTCGTCAAAAGTTGAAGCGATAACTTCACCCTTAACCATACGCTGCATTTCTGTTACTTCTTCTGGTCGTTCGTCAATCAGCAATACCATCAACACGCAATCAGGATGATTGGCGGCGATAGAAGTGGCGATGTTCTGCATTAAAATGGTTTTACCGGCTTTTGGCGGTGCAACAATCAAACCACGCTGGCCTTTACCAATCGGAGAGGCAAGGTCGAGGATTCGAGCGGTAATGTCTTCACTACTGCCGTTACCACGCTCTAAAGTCATACGACTGTTAGCATGTAATGGGGTTAAGTTTTCGAATAAAATCTTGTTACGGGCATTTTCAGGGCGGTCATAGTTGACTTCGCTCACCTTTAACAAGGCAAAATAACGTTCGCTGTCTTTGGGCGGACGAATAATGCCGTTAATTGTGTCACCAGTACGCATATTAAAGCGGCGGATTTGACTGGGAGAGACATAAATGTCATCTGGTCCGGCAAGGTATGAGGCGTCGGCTGAACGCAAAAAGCCAAAACCATCTTGCAAGATTTCAAGTACACCACCACCGAAGATATCTTCTCCGCTTTTGGCGTGCTTTTTCAGAATGGCGAAAATAATGTCCTGTTTTCTCAGGCGGGCGACATTTTCAAGCCCCATAGTTTCAGCTAGTTTTACTAGCTCGCTAATAGATTGTTCTTTCAGTTCTTTCAGGTGCATGAGGGTGGGTTCTTTGTGGTTAATAAATCATTAGGTGGAATGGGTAAATAAAGGATTTAGTGATTGGATGCGCTGCTGGTCAATCAGTATGTTGTATAAGTTAGCAGTAAATTGCAAAGCCGTCTAGCTCTGAATGAAAAAAGGCGTTAATTAAACGCCTTTTGTAGATAGTCATTCATTTGATTGACTATAAATTCTCATCTAGAAAGGTCATTAACTGGCCTTTTGATAATGCGCCGACCTTAGTTGCAGCCACTTCACCGCCTTTGAACAGCAATAAAGTTGGGATACCACGAACGCCATATTTTTGTGGCGTTGCTTGATTGTCATCGATGTTGAGTTTGGCGATGGTCAATTTATCAGTGTAACTTGGATCATCTGCTACAGACTCCAAAATAGGACCGATCATTTTGCAAGGTCCACACCACTCAGCCCAAAAATCAACCAATACGGGTTTATCTGCTTTAATTACATCTGCGTCGAAGTTGTCGTCACTGATTGTGATTATATTACCACTCATTCTCTATTCTCCAAATAAGGTCAAAACTCAATGTTTAATGACTAAATTAATAAACTTTTTATATAATATACGTCGATTCAGCCAATACTGCCATCTGTTGATTGGTTATTCTAAACCGTTACACGATTTATTTTATATAAAATATGCGACTATTTAATCATTGTGGTTTCATATTGCAAGTTTAAGCGCTATTCTACCAAGCTATGACTAATACACATTTAACTGAAACAAAATTCTCGGAGCTTGGTCTGCTTGCTCCGGTGCTGCGTGGCATCGAGTCCACCGGCTTTAGCCACTGTACTCCGATCCAGGCGTTAACTATACCTGTGTCGTTGACCAACAAGGATATTGCTGGACAAGCTCAAACAGGCACGGGCAAAACACTGGCATTTTTAGCGGCGACTTTTCACCGCTTATTGTCACTCAATAACTCCAATCAAAACGTTCGGGCCATTATATTGGCACCTACCCGCGAACTCGCTGTGCAAATCCACAAGGATGCTTTGCCGATGGCAGAATCCACCGGATTAAGGCTTGGCTTAGTTTATGGGGGCGAAGGTTATGAATCTCAACGTCAACAACTCGAAAAAGGGGTAGATATCCTGATCGGCACCACCGGTCGACTTATCGATTACCTTAAACAAGGCTGCTTTTCAGTGGCTAACGTCGATGTTGTGGTCCTTGATGAAGCTGACCGTATGTTTGATTTGGGTTTCATTAAAGATATTCGATTTTTATTTAACCAGATGCCTGCCCCGAGCGACAGAATGTGCATGTTGTTCTCTGCAACCCTATCCTATAGGGTGAAGGAACTGGCCTTTGATCTGATGAACGAACCGGTACATTTGCAGGTGGAGCCTGAGCAAATGACGGTCAAACTGATTGAAGAAGAACTGTTTTATCCTTCCAAAGAAGACAAGCTGCCACTGTTGCTCACCTTGATTGAAGAAGAGTGGCCAGAAAAAGCAATTGTATTTGCCAATACCAAACATTGTTGCGAAAACGTATTTGCTTGGTTGCAAGCCGATCGTCATCGAGTCGGGCTGCTTACTGGCGATGTGCCACAAAAAAGACGTTTGAAAATCCTCGACGATTTCTCTACTGGCAAACTTGATGTACTGGTTGCTACCGATGTTGCTGCGCGGGGATTACATATTCCGATGGTTAGCCATGTGTTTAACTATGATATACCTGATGATGCCGAAGATTATGTTCATCGAATTGGCCGAACAGGGCGCGCGGGTGCCAGTGGTATCGCGATTAGTTTTGCCTGTGAAAATTATGTCTATAATTTGCCAGCGGTCGAAGAGTATATCTCGCATGAAATTCCGGTCAGTCATTTTAATCCGGATAACTTGTTGAAGGACTTGGTGAGACCCCGGATGCAGCATAAACGTCGCCCTAACAGCAGCTTTAACAAAGGTGGCGCCAATAAAGGTGGTGGACGAGGTCGTAACGACTCATATCAGCGCAGACGATAATAGAAAAAAGATGACAAAAATGAAGCAGGGCACCATCGGGGACAATTTACATCGTGATATTTATGCGATTATAGATTTGGGTTCCAACAGCTTTCATATGCTGATGGTCAGAGAAGTCGCTGGTAGTGCCCAGGTGATTGCACGGATTAAGCGTAAAGTGAGATTGGCCTCCGGGCTGGATGAAAACTTTGTTCTTGATCAAGTGGCCATGGCCAGAGGTTGGGAATGTTTGGCGTTATTCGCTGAACGTTTGCAAGATATCCCACCACAAAATATTCGCGTGGTGGCGACTGCCACTTTGCGCTTGGCGGTGAATGCCGCTGATTTTGTCGCTAAGGCCAAAACCATTCTTAACCACGATATCAGCATCATCAGTGGTGAAGAAGAAGCGGCGACCATTTATTTGGGGGTCGCTCATACTTCTAATAGTGAAAGCAACCGATTGATGATTG
>JBLGCB010000310.1:0-8189 GCA_047617105.1 Phenylobacterium sp.
AAAGACTGTGTACTTGTGGTAAACATATCCAGTATTGATCAAATGTTAGCTTATGATACCAGCTGTATTTTGCAACCTATCAATCACCCGTTTGTTAAGCATCCCAGTTACGTTTATTACCGTAAAGCTGATATTTTTGGCGCTGATAATATCAGCCGAAATGTAGCTGAGGGCAATTTTAGTGCTCATCAGCCCTGTGATGAATTGACCTTCTCGCGTATTTTAAATGGTTTTGAAATAAGTAATGAAATTCGCCCTAAAATAAAACAGTTTTATTTCAAATATTGTGTGGCTACCAAAGGCTAGTCTTGAACAAAGCAATGAAACTTGATTCGCCATTTCTCTATAAATCTAGTCTAACAGAGGCTAGTGAATACTTACCGCAATACCGCCGTCTTAAAAAACTTCTTCAAATCAATCTTAAAGCTCTCCGGTTTAACGCAGCTTTCAATGCTGTCGTTACTCTGGGTTAAGTCGATATCTCTGATTTCGGTGTGATGGTTAAACTTGGCGTGGTAAAACACTTTGACCACGGGTTTTAACGGATCAACGAAGTTGGTTTGGATGACAATACCCAGTTTCTGGCTTTTAAGCTGTACTAGGGTGCCAACCGGGTGTATGCCGATGGCCTGAATAAATAAGTTGACTACGGTTTCGTCAAAACAGGTTTTAATGTCACGTTTTAACAGTTTAAAAGCGTTGATGGGGTTCATGCCATCTTTATAACAACGATCTGCGGTCATGGCATCGTAGCTGTCAACAATCGCTATCATACGCGTCGGTATGGAGATTTTCTCTGCGGTTAGTCCACGTGGATAACCACTACCATCAAGGCGTTCGTGGTGGTTACAGGCGACTTCAAGGCTAACGGGGGCGATACCGTCGGCATTTTGCAAGATTTCTCTGGTGTACAGAGCATGTTTTTGCATCTCTTTCATTTCTGGCTTGGTGAGCTTGCCGGGTTTGTGCAGGATTTTATCGTCGATTTTTACTTTACCAATATCATGCAACAATGCACCAGTGGCCAGTTCATGAATCCGCTCTTTGTCTAGCTTCATATGTTTGGCCAGAATGGTCATAAGAATAGAAACATTGACAGAGTGTTCCAGCAAATAGTCATCTTTTTCTTTAAGCTGGGTCATGCAGGTGAGGGCATCTTGATTGCGAAATACTGAGTCAATAAAACCAGAAGCGACTTTTTCCATGCCTTTGGTATTAATTTTTCGACCCGATAAAGCATCGGCAAAAGCCAATTTTTGTAGTTTTTTCGCCTGAGAATACAGTTGCGAAGCTTTGCCGACTTCTTGTTCAAAGCCTACGGTGCGTTTGGTTGGATCTATTTCGACTTTTGGCTCAGGAGCTGGTTCTGGCACTGCTTCTGATTCTGGTGCTGCTGCCGGAGTTTGTTCGGTTTTTTGTTGCGGGAGTACGTTTTCTGGGTCAATTGCCAATTGCAAAATGCCCTGGGCTCTAAGTTTGTCAATGACCTTTTGTGAGCCGACTCGGCCCCGGGTTTTTATTTTGGCCGCACCTGTTTGTTTGGTTACTGCTTCAACATACATACCAATGCTCAAGTCATCGATGGAAATGCGTTTTAACATAAAAATGGCCGCCTAGTTGGCTAAAGCGAATAAAATAACGTCGCTCGGATTTGTATTGCGTATCAATCGGTTGGTAAATGGTTTACCCGTCTGTACTTGTTACTCTCCACCCTATAAAGCTAGCAAAGAATTCGCATTTAATATAGCAAAGATGCAAAAAAAATGCCCGGTCAATTACCGGGCATTTTCACTATATTCTACTGAATTTATAAGCTTTTATGTATTTGCCTAGTCAGATTCCACGGTCATGGTCATCAGTGAGGCATTGCCGCCTGCGGCTGTAGTATCAATAGTGACAGTTTTCTCTGTCACCAGCCGTTGGAATAAACTTCGATGGGTCGGTGCGGTGATTAAAGGTAATATGGCCAAATCACGGGCCGCTAACTGACCACCAAGCCATTTTTTCATTGGGCTGGCACTGTCAACCACAACACCTGCCAATTGTGGGTGGGTCAGCAGCAAAGATATACGGCTTAATTTTACCACTTGGAAGATGGCCCCGTTGATGCCGGTTTTTAGTAATGCCATGCGACACGCCTGAGTTTGGGCCAGATGTTGTTCATCAACCACTGCAATTACGGTATTACCCGCTGCTAAAGCGGTGATCGCCGACATCAACCAAAAATCAAAGCTGGTATCTGCATCGCGCAAACACGCCACAATACCCCGTGATTCAAGATACAGTTTGTTGGATTCACCCGTTGGGCCGGGTAATACCGTCGGCTCTGCCAGCTGATCTTCAATCATTAATAATTGGCGATGAGCGGTGGTGAAAAGATGTTGATAATCCCCTTCGCCAGAGGCACTTAACGAGGCTAACAACTGACGCATCACTGAAACCCGGGTATTAATCTCGGTTGATGACCAGCGATAGGCTTCTTTTCTTGCCGCGGTCATTTGTTTGTCAACTTCACTGTTGGCCAGTTCACTGCTGTCAAAGTTTGATTGTAATTCGGTCAGTTGGGCTTCACTAAGTGATTGCTCAACTGCTTTGCCGTTAACGCTATCGACTTTTTCTTTGACCAAACGGGTCAGATATAAAGGGCCACCTGCTTTAGGGCCAGTGCCCGATAAACCACGACCGCCAAAGGGCTGTACACCCACCACCGCGCCAATCATGTTGCGGTTGACGTAGATGTTACCCGCTCTTGAACGGGCGGCAAGGTATTTGCTTTTCTCTTCAATTCGAGTATGAATGCCCATGGTCAGGCCAAATCCGGTGTCGTTGATTTGGTCAATCACATCTTCGATATCACTGGCATCATAACGCACGATATGTACACAAGGGCCAAAGACTTCTTCTTTTAACACCGACAAATGCGGGATTTCATATAACCGTGGCACGAAGAAGAAATTGCCAGTATCACCCATATCTGGCGCTTTACAGGCGTAATGTAAGGTTCCTTTGGTTTTAAGGTATTCAACATGGTTTTCTAATGCGCTTAAGGCTTTATCATCGATAACAGGGCCGACATCGGTGCTGAAATAGGCGGGATCACCGACGTGTAATTCGGCCATTGCACCTTTTAACATGTCGATGACTTTATCGGCGATGTCTTTTTGTAAAAACAGTACGCGCAGGGCTGAACAACGTTGACCAGCACTTTGGAAACCAGAGGCAATCACATCATCGACAACTTGCTCGGGCAGGGCGGTTGAATCCACTATCATACAGTTTTGACCACCGGTTTCGGCAATCAGTGGTACCGGGTCACCATCACGTTCAGCGAGTTTTTGTGAAATCCAGGTGCCGGTGTTGGTAGAACCGGTGAACATGATGGCCTGAATACGTTCATCAGGAATGATCACCTGACCCACTTTACTGCCTCGGGCAATCACCGGTTGTACTACGCCCGCAGGCAAACCACATTGGCCCATCAGTTCGATGGTACGAATGGCTATTAGACTGGTTTGTTCCGCTGGTTTGGCAACAACGGTGTTACCTGCGACCAAAGCCGCTGATACCTGGCCGAGGAAAATCGCCAGAGGGAAGTTCCAAGGGCTGATACATAACACCACGCCACGGGCTTCAAGCGTGCCGTCAGCCAACAACTCTTGGGCACGGGCCGCGTAATAACGACAGAAATCGACGGCTTCACGGACTTCTGAAACGGCATCAAGCGGGGTTTTGCCGGCTTCTTTGATACACAGGGCAATCAGTTCATCGCGATGGGCTTCGACTTTGTCACCAATGGCCAGCAAGATGTTGGCGCGTTCTGCTACTGGGGTTTGTGACCAAGTGGCAAAGGTAGACTCAGCAGTGCTGAGAATGTCTTGCATCTTGATGTCGTCGGCATGGGTTAAATAACCGATAACTTCATCGTGGTTGGCCGGATTGGTGACGGCTTTGTCAAATATGGCTGGTGTTCTGGGGTCGTTGGTGCCAATTAGGTTGTCATTGAACCATTGGTCCAAGTTGGTTTTCATCTTGCTGACTTGGTCGACATCGGTTAAATCAATCCCCACCGAATTGGGTCGTTCTGCACCGTAAAGGGCATGAGGCAATGGAATTTGTGGATTGTAACTGTTTTGCCATAATTGCACAGTTTCAAGCGGGTCGACTAACAATGATTCAACTGGAATGTTTTCGTCAACAATGTTGTTAACAAAAGAGCTATTGGCACCGTTTTCAAGCAAACGACGGACCAAGTAAGCCAGCAAATCAGCGTGTTGACCCACCGGGGCATATACTCGGCATGGGACTTTTTCTTGTTGAACGATTTGATCGTACAAAGGTTCGCCCATGCCATGTAACCGCTGGAATTCGAAACCGCTGTGTTGATCAGTCATTTCTAAAATCGTTGCAACGGTATAAGCGTTATGGGTGGCAAATTGTGGGTAGACGGTATCGCGCATGTCCAATAATTTTTTGGCACATGCTTGATAAGAAACATCAGTAGAGGGCTTTCGAGAAAATACCGGAAAATCGTTAAAACCTTCGGCCTGACTGATTTTCACTTCACTGTCCCAGTAAGCGCCTTTTACCAATCGAACCATCATTTTACGGTTGGCTTTTTGGGTTAAATCTTGCACCCAGTCGAGCACGAAAATGGCGCGTTTTTGATACGCCTGCACGGCAATACCAAAGCCGTCCCAGCCATTGAGGTCATCATCAAGAAAAACCGCGGTAATCACGTCCATGGAGATATCTAAGCGATCGGCTTCTTCGGCATCGACAGTAAAGCCGATGTCATATTTGCGCGCTTGCATCGCCAAGGTTTTTAAACGGGGAATCAGTTCATTAACCACTCTGTCACGGTGAGAGAATTCATAACGGGGGTGGATAGCGGATAACTTAATTGAAATACCTGGGCTATTTTCTGGCCCTTTGCCATTGGCGGCGTTGCCGATGGCGTCGATGGCATTAACATAACTGTCGAAGTAGCGGTCGGCGTCTGTCATGGTACGGGCACCTTCACCGAGCATATCGTATGAATAGGTGTAACCTTTAGATTCTTTTTCAACCGCGCGTTTCACCGCTTCATGGATGGTGCGGCCCATCACAAACTGGGTGCCCATGATTTTCATGGCATAACGAACAGATTCGCGGATCACCGGTTCGCCCATGCGGCCAACCGTCTTTTTCAGGATGCCGAATTGTTCTTTTTTCTGAGTGTTGGAGTAGTTGACCAACTTGCCGGTCATTAATAGGCCCCAAGAGGAGGCGTTAACAAAGATCGAATCGCTATTGCCGATATGAGCACCCCAATCGCCGTCGGCCAATTTATCGCGGATAAGGCTGTCGGCGGTCTTTTTATCTGGCACCCGTAATAGTGCTTCGGCCAAACACATCAATACCACCCCTTCTTCGGTGGACAGGGCAAATTCATTTAGCAGGGCATCAACACCGCCTTTACCGACTTGTTGTTTACGAATTTCTACTACCAACTGGCGGGCACGTTCCCAGGCCCTGGTTCTGGCGTTGACGCCGATATCTGCCAAAGGGATTAAATGTTTAACGATGGTATTTTCGTCGGCACGATAAAAATCGCGGATCTTTTGACGAATTGGGTCATTGGTGATTAATGAGTCGTTAAAAAGCATGGTAAACCCTCTATGGTGATATGAGTACAATAAATGTCGCAAAAACGTCAATTGGATAGTTTTTAAGCAACGCCGCTATTAAGGTCAAGAGCAAGAGCGCATATATTAGCGTAATTGCCGCAGAATATGCTGGTGTAATTGGCGGATTTGCCCTAAGTTATGGGGTTATCTGCCCAGTAAACCATAGAAACTACTGATATGAGCAATTTCAACAAACAACGTATATTAGATCGGATTGACTTAACTATTTTAGACGCGTTACAAAAAGATGCGCGGGTCTCTAACGTGAATCTGGCGAAAAAGGTTAACCTTAGTGCCAGTCCTTGTTTAGATCGAGTAAAACGATTGGAAACAGAGGGTTATATCGATCGTTACGGTGCCAAACTTAATGCCTCGAAGCTTAAATTTGGCATGTCGGCGTTTATTCAGATCACCCTAGATCGCACCACTTCACAGGTTTTTGATGAATTTAGGGATGCAGTGCGTGAGATTAAAGAAGTGGCCGAGTGTCATATGGTGGCGGGGGGATTTGATTACCTAGTGAAAATTCGTATCGCCGATATGGAAGCCTATAGAGAAATATTGGGCACCATCGTCGATTTACCTGGCGTGGCAAAGAACCACACCTATGTAGTAATAGAAAACGTCAAAGAAGATTTAGGATTACCAATTTTATAATATTCATACCCAAACCAAAAAACACATTGCGCAGCAAAACCCTATAAAAGCCCATTGGCGTCGCGAAGCAGCCCATGGGATTTTATTTTACTCATCCGGCACAAACCGATGCTCCTGCTTCTGAGCAAAACTATTCTTCTTCGGAAAGGCAATATTATAGCTCAAACCTTTACCCTGAACGCTCAGTGCTTCGATGGTGCCGTCTAGAGTCTGACGCACCAAGTTATAGACAATATGCGTGCCAAGGCCACTACCGCCCTGATCACGTTTGGTGGTGAAGAAGGGGTCGAAAATCTGTTCCAGCTGTTTTTCGTTCATGCCTTTGCCATTGTCTGAATAGTGTACCAACACCATTTCTTCGTTATCGGTGACGGTAATGTTCATTTGCCCCATCAATTTTTGTTCAAAACCGTGGATCACCGAGTTGAGGATAAGATTGGTGAATATCTGGGAGATGGCCCCGGCAGGGGTTTTTAACTCGATATTGGGCGGGCAATCAATCTTGATGACGTGTTTGTGTTTTTTTAACTTAGGATACAATGATTGCACAATTTCATTGAGATAGGTTTTAAGGTTGATCACCCTAATCGCTTCACTGGCCTGATCCACGGTGATTTGTTTAAAACTGGCGGTGAGTTCAGAGGCCCGTTCCAAGTTAGACATCAATAAGTCAGAACCTTGTTTCATCTCGGCGATAAAATTCTCCATCGCTTTTGGGGTTAAGGTTTTGTCTTTAAACTGTTCTTCAAGGGTTTCGATTCGCTCTGCTAAAAAGGTGGTGGCAGTCACACCGATGCCGATAGGGGTGTTTACCTCATGGGTTAAACCCGCCACCAGACCGCTGATGGCGGCAAATTTTTCATTTTGCACCAAGCGGTCTTGCGCCTGATTTAATTCGTCGACCATTTTTTCTAACTGGCCTTTTTTGTTGGTTAGTTCATCTTCTTTTTGACGTCGTTTGCTGATTTCTTGAGTCAGGTCTTTTTGCTGTTGTTCAAGCTGGTGTTTTTGCTGCTGCAAATCAATCATGGCATGAGAGAGAATCGAGGTTTTTCGGGCGACTTCTTGTTCCAGCGTTAAGTTATGCTTATCGAGCTTGTCGTTGCTTAATTGTAAGTCGTGTTTGGCTTCTTCAAGTTCTTGTTTGTACTCTTGTACTTTGGTGATCAGCCGGTTAAAGGCCGATTCCATGACATTAAGTTCATTGTGTTCGGTGCTGTGAATGTCTAGCCGCACCCCTTCAAGGTCGTCTATTTCGAGATCTTCTATTTGTTGAGTGAGTTCATTGAGGGGGTCGGTCAAATGTTTGCGAAAGGAGTGTAAAAACAGAAAAATCAAAAACGCGGTTTTAATCAGCGCATTACCGACCAAAAAGTAAATGCTAATCAAGATACGATCAATAACGACTTCACGGCTGGAGATTAAGGTCACATCGCCAACGTGGGTGGCACGACCAGAAAATTCAAAAATCAACGGAAAAGAATAACCGAATAGGCCAGTGCGCGAATCATCCAGTGGTACACCTTCAGAAACGGTTTCGTGTTGGTATTTCTCTGCCATTTCGGGTACTCGACCCAGCACACTGATGACTTCTTGATTATCGTCTCTGACCACGATGCCTTCAATCATCGGAATTGCGAGTAAACCTTCGGCAATGGTGACGGCTTGTTGGGTGTTTAATTCCCAAATGGCTCGGGTCAGGCTGCCGCTGAAAGTTTTCTGCAATGTTTTTAACTCACCAGTAATATGACTTTTACTGGTGATGTACTCGCCAAAAACCTGAAAGCAAGTTACCGCAAATGTGAGTAAAAAATACACAGACAGCACAGTCGCTAAAAGTTTGCGTGATAAACTCTTAGTCTGCAT
>JBLGCB010000311.1:0-8150 GCA_047617105.1 Phenylobacterium sp.
TCCAACTGATGTTCGCGGGAATAAGCGGCTTGTGACAAGTCAGATTTTTTCCATTGCTCGATGTGATTTTTCCAGAAAGTTGAGTTTTGGCTGGTCGCCATATTATTGCTCCTTGTGTGCGTATGCGTGGAGGATATTATGCGGTTGCTGAGCATTGATGATAATGACGTGGGTTCGTTAAGCGCTTACAAATAACAAGCTGTTATTTAAACGGTGATCTTCCTACAGAGGACTTTCACCTCATCAATTAATGCCCATGCCGGGCGTACACAAAACATTGCACCGGATAAACCGGTGAATGTGGCGTTAGCCTAGTAACCCCGAGGAAAAAACAATGAGTACTAATCTCGATTCCGCAAAGCAATTCTTTGAAGCTTGTGAAACAGGTAAAGGCTGGGAAGATTGTAACGCCTTCTGTCATCCTGAAGCGACATTCTCTGCGCAAGCAACAGCCTTGGCTGATATATCCACTTTAGAAGCTTACTGCGAATGGATGAAGAACTTTTTTATCCCGGTGCCAGATGCGCATTACGAGCTGAAATTTTTGGGGGCCGATGAAGCCCGAAATTCAGTCGCTGTTTTTGCTGTTTTCTACGGAACCCAGACTGGTCCAGGCGGTCCTGTAGAACCGACTGGAAAAAGTATCGCTGCTGATTATGTGTACCACATGCAATTTGAAGGCGACCGTATCAAACACATGACCAAGATTTGGAATGACACGATCAGCCTTCAGCAGCTTGGTTGGGGATGAAGCAGGATTGAAGCTGGTGCATCTAGTCCTAACTAACCGTATAATACGATACCACGGCGATTTACAATAAAGGTCATGTTTAATGGCAGATACTAACCCAACCTTTTTAACAGAACTCGCTGTGCCAAGGCAAGCTCACCAGCACTTTAAAATATTTAAGCCATATGGTTTTTTAAGTCAGTTTTTACCTGAAAAACGAAAGAAGAAACATCTGCTCGGCGAGCTATTTAACTTCCCCGATAAAACCATGGCGATTGGGCGATTAGATCACGACTCCGAAGGGTTACTGTTACTCACGACCGACGGTATGACTAGCTATAAAGTCAGAAGCAAAGGCATAGAAAAAGAGTATTACGTACAAGTAGATGGCGTCATCACTGCACAAGCAATATCATTGCTAAAAAATGGCGTTGAGATTGGCATTAATGGCACACCTTATCTAACCCTGCCTTGTAAAGCGGTCAAACTAGATTGTGAGCCTCAACTTCCCACTCGTGGCCGTAAAATCCGCGATCCCCGGCATGGCCCGACTAGCTGGATTTCTATCACGCTGCGCGAAGGAAAAAACCGTCAAATAAGAAAAATGACTGCGGCTGTGGGCTTTGCTACATTAAGACTGGTAAGAGTTCGGATTGGCGACATTCATATCGATAACATGATTGCCGGTGACGTTGTCACACTCACCAATTTTGACGCCACACTCAATCGCTAAGGCTTCAAGGACTAAATCCATACAACTTTCGAGAGTGCGTGGTCAGATCGGGTTAAAAACAATGGGTTACAAGTTGTCTGAATTTATTTTTCGATGTGAAGAGAGGAGTCGAACCAAGAGGTAAAATTGGTTTAATATTGACCTCAATTATTTAAAAAATTATTCCGCGGAAGACTCTAAAAGGTTAACAACCAATAAAAACCAAAAAGCCAGAGCAATCACTCTGGCTTTTTTTTACTTTCTTCTAGAACACAGGCTTCTAGTATTTGCCTTTAATTGGCAATACAGAAGTCTTTGCTATCGTTGCTGCCAAAGTTAACCCCTTTAAGGAGCAAGGCTTTATTATCATCTCTTAATACAAATTTACCGGTACCAGCGCTTAAACCATCACCACCAGAATCAGAAATAGAGAATCTATAGTTACCATTTGATAAGCTCATAAATTTCTTGTCTAGCTCATTTGCAGCGTAGTTTCCACCTGAAAATACTGTACTACCTGAGCTGTTAGTGACTTTCCAATCTGTTTCATTGCTACTGTTATCGTTTTGTAATACCAGCTTCAGGTCACTGACGAAGCAGTCACCATCGGGATCAGGCGCTGGACCAGGATCTGTTCCGCCGCCACCGCCACCAGTATCGCCGCCACTTGAGCAGAACGAGGTAGTTTCAGAGCTGCCAAAGTCACTACCCGATTGAATCACAGTACCGCTAGAGTCGACTAGTTCATAACCGCCATTACCCACGGTCATGCCATCGCCATAAGTATCAAAAATTGTGAAAGTGAAATCACCATCAGTTAAGGTAATATTTTTACTGACACTCTGACCGTTACTATAGCCACTGCCAGAGGAAATTACATTGCCACTGCCATTGCGAACTTCCCAAGACGTTTCGTCGCCGTAGTCATCCATCTCTAGATTAAGGGTGATATTATTGCTATAACAGCTGCCAGTGCCACCGCCATTGCCGCCGCCACCAGCGCCTAAATCAGGCACTTCGTCAGCTACCCAGCCTGACAGCGCTGATACGCGGGCATAAACGCCAGCGAAGTCTGGTTGTGCGCAGCCAAGACCCCAGCTTACGACACCGACTTGAAAGAACTCACCGTTATCTTTAACAACCAGCGGCCCACCAGAATCACCCTGACATGAATCTTTACCGCCTTGTGAGTATCCAGCACAAATTTCAACAGAATTATTAATATTTTCGTTTTCTATATCATAACCATCTTGACACTGTTGATATGAAATAATTGGCACATCCACGTCTCGCAATTTGCTCGCCAGTGAGCCATTTTCTGATGTCAAGCCCCAACCGATAACCGTTGCCATGGTACCAACACTTTCGTGACTTTGGTTGCCTAGCGTAATGGGGGCGTAAAAAGAAGCGCTAATTGGCTCTTCTAACTCATACACGGCGATATCGTAAGGACTATTGGGACGGTAATTTGGGTGATCAATCTGTCGTTTGACACGGATTTTTTGAGTGCCACTCAAGTTATTTTGATCGTGTGCACCAATTATCACGTCTATGGTACCACCCGAGCAATGGGCCGCTGTCATCACATAGGTTGGGCTGATCACTGATGCGCCGCAAAAGTGGCCAATACTATCGGCCATTGATACGATAAACGGATACTCACCAGCATTTGTTTCTTGACCGCCAACGATATTCGTTGTGGTCTCAGCTTTCACAGCAGAACCACTGGCTAAAAATGGCGAAGGACGGTATGTTCTAGTGTTTGTTGGTCGTAGTGACTTATTGGCTGTTGTTGCCGTTTCCAAGCTGACATTGGGGCTTACCTGTGCTGCCATGACTTGGCTGCCTACCTGTGCTGCCATTGCCTGGCTGGAACATACCATGGCGATACTCATGGCCAACACTTTTACTTTTGGCATACTGCCTATAAGGTGGTTGTTAGATTGTTTCATTGCTATTTTGTCCTTAACTGCTATTAATATAATGGTTTGTTTTCGTTGACCAAACATTAACAACTAACACATAAAAATAACGGAGAAATAGCTGAAAAAAAACTGAAAAATAGCTGAAAAGCCGCTGAAAAGCTTATATTTACCTTTTGTGGTGTTAAATCCCCAGTCTGCTCCTTACCCGCAGTCTGTCTTGTTCCATTTTATCGAAGTACTCCTTCACCAGAGGCGTTTTGGCCCAGGGTTCAAGGGCGATACGCAAAAAGCCAATGTCATCAGTCCACCAGCGGTGAGATGGTTCGAACAATTGCGCCAACCCTGACGGTTGACAAGCTACCCCACAGTAAAAGTCGCTAATCAATTGAAGCTTACCGAGATTCCAAAAAAAATAAGATTCAGGTGAGTTATTTCGATACCGCAGCAGTTGCCTTGATAACCTGCTGGCGGTTTGCTGGCTATCTTCAATTTTGCCACCAGCACGCTGTGCCATCATTAGCGCAATCGACTGCGTACGAGTATTCAGTGCAGGTTCAAATTCAGGCAAATGCTCAAGGTAAGCCTGCAACGCTGTTTGAGCCTGGTCCTGTCGGTCCGCCTGCCCCGTATTTTTCACCAGGTTGGCGACCATATAAAGATTAGTGAGGTTGTCGAGCAAGCTGTAGTCTTGAACCGTAATAGGGGGTAGGTCATGCAGTGCAGGTTGATTGTACACTTGCGCAATATGGTTGGCTGACCTTAACCAGTAGTCTGTCGCTGTTCGCTTTAAATCCTCAGCAATGATATGTGCACCTTTAATGTCACCCATAGCCAACTTGATCTCATACATTTGCAAAGTTAATTTTGGTCCAGGGCGGACGTTCAATCGACTTTGTTGTATCTCGGCCATAAAGTCATTCACTCGATAAAAAAGGGATAGATTGCTCGGAAGTGCCTTTTGTGTTTTACCATTGCTGTCCATTTTTCTTTGCTGCCAGAGTTGCTCTACCTGCATACTTGGCTGTGTCACACCACAGGTATCGAGGATTTGCTCGATCACTTTAAGCCTGAGGGGTTTAAACAAACCCGCTGGTATGCTATTAACAAATATCCGTATATCACCACAAGAACGTGCCCCGAGCACCATAGAATAGAGCCGGAACCGCCATGCTGCGGGTTCACCGGGATGATAACGCAGCAGGGCATTGAGCACATGATTGGCTTTGTTTTTCAAATGCGTGGTATTGATGTAGTAACTGCTCAACGCTTTGAGTGCGTCAAAATTGCTCGGGTTCAGCGCCAATGCCTGCTCTGCAAAAACGCGTATTTGGTGTGTTGACGATTCGTACTGCCCGCTTATTCGACTTTTGACTTGAGCATGGGCTATCGCCAATAAACCTAATACTTCAGGTGTATCGGGTTTATTTTTATTGATTGTCTCAAGTATATCCAATGCTTTTTCGAGTGCTTTTGGCAGCGTCCTTTGCAAATGATTACTCGCCAAAATCAATTGCTCAACCTCGACATGACTCAATTGCTTCAGGGCAGGGGCATAACGTTTAAACAACTTTGGTTGCATTAGGGCCAACTTGACAGCAGCGACCACTTGCTTGCCCAAATGTGCCAGTAAGGTCTGTTTGTTGGTCATGGTGGTGTCAATCATGGTAGAAAACACCCGAGCGCCACTGGCTGAGTCGATTAATTGGAGCGTTAACTTAACCGTTTTTTCTCCTGCTTTATCGCCCGTTTCATCGAACAGCAGCAACTTGCTTTTGAGCACAACGCTGGCTTTTGCAGCCTGAGCTTGCTGCTGCTTACTATCAAGAGTGCTATCAACAATGCTAAACCCTTTGACCATAGACAAATCGTTGAGTATTTGCTCACGCAAAACCTCGGTAAAGGCCGTTGACACAATGTCAGTGGCTGCCAATTCAATATTGGCAACAGCCAGCAGGACTGGCGCATTTCCCTGAGTTGAGAGTTGTTTTAGCGACTTCCCCTGGGTTGAGCGCTGATTTGCGCCCTGACTTGAACTTGGCTCAGCGATTGCGCTATTTGGCCATTGGCCCGGCGACATTGAAAACCAATAACCTATACCGAAGGTAACCCCTAAAGCCACAATAGCGACCATAACAACAGTCGCATTGAGCCAGCCTTTGACTGGTGTACTGTCACTCTTATTGTCAGGGAGGTTGAGGCTGGTTTCATCCAAAGTGGTCTTTTGAGTTTCAGGGGGCGTTTCAGAGGACGATAGTATGGAGGGTTTAGTAACCGATGGTTCAATCTTAACCTGGGGTGAGTGGCGAATTTTCAATGACACATGTTCAGCAACACTGAAGCGATAGCCGACTTTGGGTATAGTGGTAATAAACAGGTCACGTTGGTTCGCCAGCGCTTTTCTCAGTGAAGAAATGGTTTTATTGATGGTATCGTCTGAGGTATACGCGCTTTGCCAAACATCTTCAGACAGGGTTTGGCGGGTAATGTTCTGATCAGGGTGAGCAAGAAAAAATTCGATCAACTGCACTTGTCGTGGATCAAGCTTAAAACACTGATCATCTCGCTCTATTACGCCATCGTGATAATTAACAACCACGTCAATGCTTAAATTCTTACTATTTTCCAAAGGATTAGGCTCTTTGAGACAACAACACAGCTGTTCTTGTTAGTGATGCCTTTATAGCAACATCACAGTGGATAAGCAAGTGGCTTAGGGACATGACTGGATGTATAAACATTAAAGGCGCAGGTTGCTTATTTATCGAAAGTTTTGATGGTGAGACGATATTTGGACAATCAAAGCACCAGTCAAAAGTCGCATCACAACCCCCGTCTTGCTCAATACGCGCCAAGTACTCAACCACCTCCGGGTCAACAGCCCATGGCGATAATGCCACGCGGGTAAAAGCAATATCATCCATCCAAAAGGCATGGTCAGATTTAAATAACGACTTAAACTTGTCTTGCTGATTGTCTTGTTGATGCGCTTGTTGAAGGTCATCTGGCAACTGGCACTGCTGACCACAATGAAACTTGGCTATCAGATAAAAATTGCCCAGCCCCCAAAACTTAAAAGAATCGGCATTTTGTTGGTAATAGAGGTTAAGTTTGTCGAATAATTTTTTACCCGTGACCTGAGCCTGCTGCACCTGCCCACTGTGGTATTGCATCATCATCAAGGCAATCGCTTCATGTTTGGTAGCTATTCAGCGCACTCATCTTTCGCACCATAACGGCGTTATTTTCGTACTCAAACAGTTACATATGGCTTATATGCGCCTATTTTCCGTGCGGCTATTGTTGCAAAGTAAGGCCTTGTTCTGAAGCAAAATCTAAGCACGCTGAACAGTTACCATGTTTGTTGATAAGGCTGATGGAGAAGGTGTTCATGCTCGATAGATGAACGGTCAGTATTTGAGGGGTATCCGTTTGTTTTGATTGTACAATCAATGCCGCAGCGAAGGTGCGAAAAATGTTCAATTTGTTAATCATCAGAGTGTATGATGAATGTTCACTGGGCTTGAATTTGGCCATTTTGTGATCTAGGGGAATGTCATATAAGGTGTTCAACAGTGTAACCAGCCAGCGCCAAAAACCGTCATCATCAATCAATTTTTCACTTGTCTTCGCTTCATCAAAAGCCCCCACCAGCAGCATTATCCAAACATCATCGCTTAACCGACTTTGGTTAGAAATACGGCGGCTGCGAGATTTAATGGCATCAAGCATCATATCGTGATGAAGGCCAAAGAAATAGAGGTTGTTATTGAATGGCACTGCTATCAGCTGTGGCAATCACAGCCCCAATGACATCTCATGCTTCGAGCATTGAAGGCGCGGTAAACGACCATATTCCCTTGGGCACAGCCTATAATAGTTTAACAGGCGGGTGATGAATATATTGACCATATGCAATTGGGCAACGAGCTATATTTTGTCACCCAAATGGTATTTGCCAGCAAAGAAGACTATGAAAAATTTGTCACCAAAATAAAGGTTCGGGTATTGTTTTGGACTTCAACAACCAGCATCACCGATGAGTTTCACGAGTATGGTGCAACTGGTCGTTACTGCATCAAGGCATTATCACCAAACCCGTTACCACAAACCATTATCAACGCGATTGGTGGCGATGGCGAAATGAATTGTGACCCGGGTTCAGTAGCAGGCATGGGCAGCTGCATGGTGGCCAGCAACACCATCATGGATTATTTGCTTGACCCCAACGGCTATAAAAACTGGCTGGCGGATGAGAATAACCTGGGGGTGAACTATTTTAGCGCCAGCAACTACGATAAAACCGGTCACAGTGAATATGCCGGTGTGGTTGCGCCTGATGTTAGCGATTTGCTGAGCTGGCAAACGCAACTGCGCAATGCATTGAGCTGGCAATATGGACTGAAAAACATCATTGAAGCTTATGCCGCTGTGCCTGCGCCCAATCAAGGGGATTATCATGCGTTGTTGCTGGATGTTGATGCCAATGTTGCTGCGCTTGAATCGGCGATGAGCAGTTGTAAGGCCAACCCGGTGGTGGCCAGTTGTCAGGCTGCGACGGATACTGCGATGGAGGCGTTGGTGCTGATTGATTTGTGATGTTTCAATACGGATAAGATAAGCGCTGTTAATAGCACTCTATTTAGTGCTATTATCCCATTCATCATCTACTTATTGGCCAATTTAATGATCTCTCTTACTGCTAACGAATTAAAACGGGGTGGCGTATCAGCCCTTAAAAGTGCGATGCAAAAGGACAACGAACACCAAGTGGCCATTGATGTCA
>JBLGCB010000312.1:0-8107 GCA_047617105.1 Phenylobacterium sp.
TAAATGGATGGAATACACATTTGTTTATTTGGGGGTACTGGTTGGAATGTCTGGCCCTATCGGCATGATGATTCAACATGATCTTCGTGATTGGGCGCAGCGCCAAGCAAAATGTCACGATTACTTGTTACATGGCTCTAAAATAATTAAAGATGGTTGGTGGCAATTGAATTGCGATCTGCACCTTAAAAACCCGCCAGAATTTATCATTGAAAAAGAAGTTTCTGATAATAAATTTTATCTTTTTGTCGAAAAAACATGGTTGCTTCAACAACTCGTTATAGCAATCCCTTTATTCTACTTGGGCGGGTTATCTTGGTTAGTGTGGGGGGTATCGGTCAGAATCGTTATTTCTGTCGGTGGGCATTGGTTAATCGGTTATTTCGCCCACAACGATGGACAACGGACATGGAAAGTCGAAGGGGCTGCGGTTCAAGGTCACAATATTCGTATCGCGGGTTTTCTTTCTATGGGGGAAGCATGGCATAACAATCATCATGCATATCCAGGTTCTGCCATGCTTGGCTTATACAGTGATGAACCTGATCCAGGCTGGTGGGTATTAAATGCACTGCATAACTTAGGGATTGTCAAAAACATTAAATTACCTAAAGGGTTAGCCTATCGTGCTGAACTTGTTGTTGAAGATGATGATATAGATAACCGAGTGGAAAGGGTGCCTGAAGATTGTGAGATAGCGAAGTTTATCCGTAAAGGCAGTTAACAAACTGTTTAAAGGCAAGAAAATAAAACACTCATGGGCCGAGAGGGCTACATTTCGTCGAAATGTCGCCCCATCTAGCGGCCTCTAAGATGTTCTTGATTAAACGTGAACTTGCGCGTGACTTTCTGGTAAAGTCACGTTCAATTCTAATACCGACAACGAATCATCTTTTTGTTCCAGTTGGACTGAAACCTGATCGATGTCTATCTCAACATACTTACGAATCACATCAAGAATATCCTTTTTCATCTGCGGCAGATAATCTGGGGTATTGCTATTACGTTGGCTACGTTGGTGAGCAACGATAATTTGTAATCGTTCCTTTGCCAAGTTTGCTGTTTGCTTCTTGGGCTTTCGAAAATAATCCAATAAAGCCATGTTAACCTCCGAAAATCCGTTGCAGGATCCCTTTCTTTTCAACCTGTAAAAAACGAAAATCTCGATCTTCACCACATAAACGTTCTATTGCATCTGAATAGGCTTTGCTGGCGTCACTTTCGGTGTCTAGTATCACCGGTTGGCCTGAGTTGGATGCATTTAATACTGCTTGCGATTCTGGGATAACACCAAGCAAAGGTACCGCGAGAATGTCTTTGACATCTTCAACACCGAGCATCTCACCTTTTTCAACCCTTGCCGGGTTATAGCGGGTGACCAGTAAATGTTCTTTGACTGGTGGCAAACCCTTTTCGGCACGACGACTTTTACTTTGCAAAATGCCCAAAATACGATCAGAGTCACGTACTGAGGAAACCTCAGGGTTGGTGACGACAATCGCTTCATCGGCAAAATATAGTGCCATCAAGGCACCTGCTTCAATACCCGCTGGTGAATCACAAATAATAAACTCAAAGGTTTCAGCCAATTCATCCAACACTTTACCCACGCCTTCACGGGTGAGTGCGTCTTTGTCTCGGGTTTGTGAGGCCGGTAGGATAAATAAAGTATCGACCCTTTTATCTTTAATTAGGGTCTGGGTGAGATTAGATTCACCGTTGATGACATTGACAAAGTCATAAACCACGCGGCGTTCGCAGCCCATGATCAAATCTAAATTACGTAAGCCAATATCGAAATCCACAATCACTGTCTTATGACCTTTTAAGGCCAAACCTGTGCCTATTGCAGCACTGGACGTGGTTTTCCCGACGCCACCCTTACCTGAAGTGACGACAATTATTCTAGCCATGTTAAAACAACCTCTTAATTTATTACGTTAATGATCAGCTTTTCATCTGATAGTTCGATACTCGCGCTCTGGTCCCAAGCATCTTGTTGCAAGGCTTCACTCATTTTATAGTTGCCGCAAATGGATACCAGTTCCGCCTGTAAATTCTGACAGTAAATTTTGGCATCTGCCTTACCTTTGGCACCCGCCAGTGCTCGGCCTCTTAATGTGCCATATATATGAATATCACCATCGGCGACGACTTCGGCACCGTGGGCGACTGACCCCAAAATCACCAGATTACTGTCCTGGGCATAGACCTGTTGGCCTGAACGGACGTTCTGTTTGATTTCTTTGGAGGGTCTGACAATGATTTTTTCGACGGTTTCAATCTGTTTTTCGATCACGGTTTCAACCACGGTTTGGATAACCGATTCGGCGGTTGTCTCAGTGGCTGTTTTAGTTTTGACGGGATCTTTGGTGAGGTTTAAAACGGCCAAACCAACTTCTTTAGCATGTTCCTTTTGCTCTGGCGTGCCACCACTGATACCAACCAACACAAAATCTAGCGCCTGAATTACCATTTTTAGCGCAATAAAATCAATTTGCTGTTGTTCCAGTTGTTCAATATTAACCACAACAGGCGCACGGTAAAAGAAACTTGGCGCTTGACTGATTTTTCTTTTTAATTCAAATTCGAGCTGTGACAAATCATTTTGTGTAAGGTGCAGCACCGATAGTGTAAATAAACTCCCTTTTAAATCAATGGTTTGTTCCGACATGTTTATTATAATCCGAAAAAATAATCTACTTGAGCATCACTGGGTTTGGCTACATCAATTTTTTATTGCTTTGCCATTAATCGAGTGACGCTTATTGAAAGTGTTCATGGTATAGTTTGAGCCTCAGTTAATCAAGGATAAACACGATTAGTTAACCTTATGTTGTGTACAATTTATAGAAGTTCAAACAAAGCAGATACTTATCTGTATATAGAAAAACGAGATGATTTTTCGTCAGTGCCCAAAGCATTGCTTGAGACCTTTGGCCGCCCCGAATTGGTGATGACCATTAATTTGGGTGGCAAGCAAAAGCTGGCGCTGGCCGACATCGACAAGGTAAAAACCCAGCTGCAAAGCAATGGCTTTTATTTGCAATTGCCACCACCACCAGAAAACCTGCTGGATGTGCATAAAGAAGCAAAAGAAGCCAACAAGGCACCGTAGATATGAAGATAAAGAATGTGATAAGGGCCTCGTTATTGGCCCTTGTGGTTTCTGGCCTGAGCGTTCCAGCGATGGCAGCCACCAACGAGAAACCTAAAGTAAAACCCAGTTTTGACCAATATGTTGCCACCATTAAAGCCGAGGCGATTGCCAAAGGTTATGACGAAGCGATGGTTAATGAGGCTTTAACGGGTTTAACCTATCGTAAAAAAGTGGTCAAAGCCGATAAAAACCAACCCGAAAGAATTCAAACCCTCGACACCTACCTGCCCAAACGAGTGAATGATTGGGTGGTGAAAAAAGCCCGCAACTTATATAAAGACAATAAAACCCTGCTTGATAACATTGGCGAAAAATATGGCGTACAGCCACGTTTTATCATTGCGCTATGGGGCCTTGAAAGTGCTTTTGGCAAATATACCGGCAGCAATAATGTGTTTGCTTCGTTAACCACGTTGGCATATGAAGGGCGACGTGAATCGTTATACCGACCACAAATATTTGCTGCTTTAGAAATTATCAAACGCGGTGAGAATACCGTCGCCGGATTAAAAGGCTCTTGGGCCGGGGCGATGGGGCAAACCCAGTTTATGCCGACGTCTTATCTCAATTATGCGGTAGATTATGATGGTGATGGCAAAAAAGATATCTGGCATACTCAGGCGGATGTTTTTGCTTCAATCGCCAACTATCTTAAAACTGAAGGCTGGAATAGCTCGATGACTTGGGGGCGTCAGGTGACATTACCGCCCACGTTTAATGGCGATGAGTCTGTGGCCAAAGGCAGCAGAAGTTTAAAACAGTGGCTGGGCAACTACAAAGCTGCTGAGAAGAGCCTTGCTGACTGGTCGCAAATGGGTGTGCTTCGCACCAATGGTACTGCTTTACCCCTGCGTGAAATGAAGGCGGCTTTGGTGTTGCCTGATGACAAAGAGGGCAGGGCATATTTGGCTTATAACAACTTTAAAACCTTGATGCATTGGAATCGTTCATATTATTTTGTCACTTCGGTTGGCCACTTGGCGGATCGGATTGGTTTTCCGGCGATTAAATAATGGATTATCAATATCACATCAGCATTGATGAATTACGCCGCACGGTGATGGTGGACAGTATTGGCGCCATCACCAGCGTCAGTGGCGAAGCCATGTATACCGAGGTATTTCATACCTTGCGTCGTTTGGGTTACCACCGGGTTTTGCTCGATAACCGCAAAGTCGAGTTAGCCGCCACGCCGGTGTCGATCATGAAGTTTATTGAAACGCTCAAAGACAAAAAGATGCTTGACGGTGTTAGGTTGGCTAGGTTGGTGGCATTGGATTGTTATACCCATGAATTTGTCGAACAGGTGGCGGATCATCATGATGTTAGAATCAAAAATTTTGACGACAGATATAAAGCCCTCGTTTGGCTGACCAGTGAACAGGAAAAGTGATGGCTGAACTACCGTTTTGGCAAACCAAAACCTTGGAAGAAATGACCCGCCCGGAATGGGAGTCATTATGCGACGGCTGTGCCAAATGCTGTTTACACAAATTTATTGAAGACGACAGCGTTGAAGTGCAAGAAGTCTCCACTCATATTAAAGAAGACGAACAACTTCATCATACCAACATTGTTTGTCGTTACCTCAATGACAAAACCTGCGGTTGTACTCAATACGCCAAACGGACCAAACTGGTGCCAGACTGCGTCACCCTGACCAAGGAAAACCTCAAAGATATCTATTTTATGCCACCAAGCTGCGCCTATCGCCGCTTACATGAAGGCAAACCGTTGCCAAGCTGGCATCCGTTATTGCACAAAGGCAAAAAGTCAGCGATGCACAAAGCAGGTATGAGTGTCAGAGGTAAGGTGATTAGTGAAGCGGTGGCGGATGTGGATAATTTTGAGCAATATATCGTGATGTGGCCGCTCAACGAAGTTGAATAAAATCCGAAACTTGCAATGGGATGGCGTAGGGTGGGCAGGTTTTTTTGCCCACGCGTAACGCACCAGCCAAAGACAAGCCTTGAATAAGTAATCCTTATAAATAAATTTAAATTAATTGTCGGATTTGAGTTCGCTGGTTCGTCATATAGATAAGCGCGCACTAAACCGATGCTTAGGCTATTGTTTAAACGCGCTCTATCTAAACCATTAACCCCACAAAGCGGAGAAAAACCATGCAATACTTATGTTTAATTTATGAAGCCGACTCCATTGCCAACGCCAGAACTGATGAAGAAAATGGTGTTTTATATGGCGGCTACGAAGCCTTTGATGCAGGCGTCCAAGAAAATGGCCAATATGTCGGTGGTAACGCTTTAATGCCCACCGATACCGCCACCACGGTGCGAGTACGTGATGGTGAGACGTTAATATCAGACGGGCCATTTGCCGAAACCAAAGAACAATTGGGCGGTTATTATCTGCTTGAATGTGCCAACCTTGATGAAGCCATTGCCTCAGCGGCGAAAATTCCCAGTGCCAAAGATGGTTGTGTCGAAGTTCGACCGATTATGGTATTTGATCAGTAATTTTCAGGCACTAAGCCTGGAAAACATACGTTGAACCACCAAACCCTGATTCAATCTTCATATCCCCAAGCATTGTCTAGAATCATTGCGATTTGTGGTGATATCAGCTTGGCAGAAGATTGTCTGCAAGATGCGGTAGAAAAAGCGCTGAACCACTGGCCAACCAATTGCCCGGATAATCCGTTGGCTTGGTTGATCAGTGTGGCGCGCAATCAATTCATTGATGTTTGTCGGCGTCAACAAAAGTCAGTGGATTGGGCCACTCTTGATGAGCCATCAATAGAGCCTGATTTATCAGAGCAGGCATTATTACAAAGTTATAACGACGATGTGCTGCGGTTGATTTTTACCTGTAGCCATCCGGCGCTGAATTTAGAAACCCAGATTGCGTTAACCTTAAAACATGTTTTAGGGCTCAATGTTGAACAAATTGCCAATGCCTTGTTGGTCAGTAGTAAATCGATGGAGCAGCGCCTAACCCGGGCGAGGAAAAAAATCCAGCTGGCCAAGATTGAATATCAAATCCCCTCACCACAACAATGGCAACCTCGGCTTAAAGGGGTATTAAAAACCATTTATCTACTGTTTAACGAAGGTTACCTAAGCACCTCTGGGGTAAAGTTTCTCGAACTAGACCTGTGCAACGAAGCCATTCGATTGGGCCGTTTACTCCATAGCTGTATTAAAGATGATGCTGAAGTACTGGGATTACTGGCACTGATGTTACATCAACATGCCCGGGCAGCGGCACGGGTGAGTAGTAATGGGCAAGTGATTTTGTCGGCCGACCAAGACCGCTCATTATATAAAGCAGGCGCCATCGCCGAGGCCAATGTGCTGGTTGAAAAGGCATTAAGGCGAGGGCGGGGCAGTCCTTATGCGATACAGGCGGCGATTGCGGCTTTGTACAATAATGCCAAAGATGAGGCGTCGACTGACTGGCCGCAAATCGCCGGGTTATATCGGGTATTGATGCAGTTGGATGGTAACCCGGTTATTCGTTTAAATGCGGCGGTGGTCACCGCCAAAGTCGCGGGTTACCCGCAGGCGATTGAACAAATGCTGGCCTTGCAAGGGCCATTGAACGACTATCGTCATTTTCATAGTGGTTTGGCGGGTTTGTATTTTGAGAGCGGTCAAATGGCTTTGGCTAAAGGCAGTTATCTTAAGGCTTTGACATTAACGACCAGTGACAGCGAAGTGGCCTTTTTGCAAGGGCGTTTGGCGTTGTGTTGAGTTTGCTAATGATGACCGCTGTTTTACGGTATTTTTAAATTATACCAATTGCATTAATTAACTGGTCTAAATTTTGGTCGGGAAAAATGGTTAATGACAAGGCGTTAATTGCTGTATGTAGTTGTTCTACTTACAAAATTAACAACGCAGTCAGTGACCATTTTAACCAGCAAAATAGACCAGTTAATTATGGAGATTGGTATTAAACGCCTTTTGTCCGCATGTAGTTTAGGTTAGTATTGTGGCCGTGTTGCTCATAGTTTTATTGAGCGTTATGTTTAAGTCAGAGGATAAATAGTGAATGTTAACTGCGATTGAAATTAAGAATTTCAAATCAGCCGAAAAGCTCAATTTAGACTTTGCCAGAGTGAATGTTTTTATTGGTGAAAATGGTTCTGGTAAAAGCAATATTCTCGAAGCAATTACTTTTGCGGCGGCGGCCCAGAGCGATAAACTGGATATTGAATTTTTAGAGAATCGAGGCATTCGGGTGCCTTCTGCTAAATTTATGCGTTCAAGTTTCAATGAAGATACCGTAGATGAACCGATTGAAATTAAGATCACTGTGGGCGACAAAGGCAGTAGCAGACTATATACGATTAATAATACCAATGAAACTTATGCACAGTGGCAATTAGCAACAGATACCGTATTTGAAAATGCAGACCTTCTTCGTGTTGTGTCTGATTATCGGGCCAGAAATCAGGAAATAGACAAAGATAAATTTGATGAGAAAATTATTCAATTGAATAAGTACATTCTTGAGGCCATTACTCGTGAAGAAAGTAGGTCGGAAATAGGACAAGGATTAGTAACCTCCTCTAAACTTTCCCCCCTAAAAAGCTTTGTCATCTACTCCCCCCAAAACAAGCAACTGCGTAACTTAACCGAAGAAGGCAGTATCCGACCTGTAGGCATACACGGAGAAGGTTTATTCAAACTCCTACGAGAAATTCATGCCAAACAACCAGACGCACTCGCAGACATCGACGCTGGATTGCGCTTAATTGGCTGGTATAAATCAATGGATTTGGATAACGAACCTGAACTCCCCGAAGATGAGTTATTTATCCAAGACAAATATTTATCGTCTGCATTTACGCAAAGAAGTGCCAATGAAGGGTTTTTATATGTATTGTTTTACATGGCGTTAATCGTCTCTAAAGATACCCCGCAAATATTTGCCATTGATAATATTGATGCCGCTCTAAACCCCAAACTCTGTGCAAAGATC
>JBLGCB010000313.1:0-8083 GCA_047617105.1 Phenylobacterium sp.
CTGTATTTTCTCATAAGCTCTCTCATCTTTGGTCGGACAGGAAAGCCGGGATGATACATCAGCTGGCCGTTCTTTGTCCTGGAAAAAATGAATTGCACTTATTAGTTGAATGCAGGAAAACTTAAACAGGCCTCTCAAGCAAATAATACCGACACTGTTGATGAGACTGAGGTGGTTGAAGTGACGGCTAAATCCTCGCTTTTACCTTGGGTTCTGCTTGGACTCAGTTGGCTTGGCTTTATTGGTTATGTTTTTTTTGCTCCGTAGGATGGGTAGAGCGCACCGGGCTGTCGTTACAGCGAAACCCATCATTTATCGCCAAATGTCGATGGGTTTCGCCTTCGGCTCTACCCATCCTACTGGTGGATTTTATAAAAACCTGTTAGGCTAAATCCATCGGTAATTGACAAAACCCCCTTTCATGATCGACCAATTTGACGACGAAGACGACAATAAACCCGCGGGTTTGCCCGGCTGGATGGCGACTTTTGCCGATATGATGGCACTGTTAATGTGCTTTTTTGTCTTGCTGTTGTCTTATTCTGAAATGGATGCGCAAAAATTCAAACGTATCGCCGGGGCCATGAGACAAGCCTTTGGGGTGCAAAACGAGATCCATGTCGAAGATATCCCCAAGGGCACCAGCCCGATTTTTGATGACTTTACCCCTGGTAAACCCGACCCAACCCCAATCAAACAAATTGAACAACTGACCCGTGATTCTGCGCAACAATACCTAGACCGATCCGAGCAAGAACGTCTGGATGCACAAGCCCTCGAAGCCGCCAGAGACAGGGAGCGGATTGCGCAACAAAAAGCCAGTGAAAAGCTATTGCATCAACTGCGTACCCTGTTTAACGATGAACTCAATCAAGGCACCCTTGAACTCGAACTTCTGGGTCAGCAAATTATCTTTCGCATTCATGAAAACGGCGCTTTTGGTTCTGCTTCGGCGTTCTTGCAACCACGCTTTAAACCCGTCATTCGAAAAATTGCCCAACAACTGAATAATATTGCCGGTGCCATTACCGTTGCGGGTCATACCGACAACCAAGCGGTGAATACAGAGTTATTCGACAGCAACTGGGATTTGTCTGCCAAACGCGCCGTGGCGGTCGCCACCGAAATGTCACGGGTCGAACAATTTAATATGGGCAGAATAACTGTTTCTGGTCACGCCAGTAATGTGCCGCTGATCAAAAGTAACAGTATTGCCGCCAGACGCAAAAATCGGCGGGTCGAAATCAGTGTGATGCAAGGTAAAGCCGCTGAAACTGACCCATTGAGATTACTAGACTAGTGCCCGTTTTGAAACGCAGTTTCAGGGCACTGGCTATGCGGCACACGGATGTGCCGCCATTTCAACTTGTTGAAATGTAAGCGTAGTTTCACTTGCTTAAACGGTGTTCCTCCAGAAATCTCACAGGGATGTGTGTTTCTGGTGGTTCGACATTTCGACGATAACTAGTATTAACGACAAAAATAAACAGAGGTTATAAATGGATAAAGGTACTTCACTAGGGTTTTTATTGCTGATAGTCGCAATCATTGGCGGCATTATCTCCAGCAATGTCGGTTTGATTGCCTTTATCAATATGCCGTCGATTTTTATCGTGGTGGTCGGCACCTTTGGTGCGGTGATGGTCAGTCATCGACTCAATGTTTTTATTGATGCCCTAACCAATATTTCCAAGGCATTTACCGTGCCCACCATGAACCCTACTGAAACCATCGATCAGCTCATTGAAATGGCCAACCTAGCCCGCGCTGGTGGTTACTTGGCACTCGAAGATGTCGATACCCAAGACCCCTTCATCAGAAAAGCCGTCAATCTGTTGATTGACGGTCACGACGTTGACGCCATCGACCATGCATTGTCCAGCGAAATTTATTTAACCAAAGAACGCAATAATGCCTCCATCAAAGTACTCAACTCTTTTACTGAAACCGCCCCATCAATGGGCATGGTCGGCACGCTTATCGGCTTGGTGGCGATGTTGCTGGCCATGGACGATCCTAAGACTATCGGCAAAAGCATGTCTGTTGCGCTGCTGACCACATTGTACGGCGCATTGATTGCCTATGGCATCACCGGACCACTGGCACGAAAACTTGGTGAGCGTAGTACGGAAATCAGATTACATCAATCGATGATAAAAGATGGTTTTTTACGTATCGCCAACGGTGAAAACCCCAAAGCCATTTTTGAATTTATGCAAAGCTACCTCGATGAACGCAACCGCCGCCCATTAACCGCGATCACAGAATTATTGAGTCCGAATAAATAATGGCAACCCAATAAACCCCCATTATGAAGCTCGGGTATCATAACCGTGCTAGCCAGTGGTATGACTTTCAAACCAAAATATCTGACAAAGTACGCGGTTATGGTGTATCTTTTAATTAGATAAAATCACCTATAGCAAGCAACAAGGCATTATTTATGAGCATTGAAATTGAAAACTATTTTGAACATCTATTACTCGAAGAAATAAACCAGCGTATTCACGACGGCTCTTTGAGCGCCGATGAAGATACCCTCACCGATATCGCCTGTTTGGCCATGAATAACTTGCCATCACGTTACGCCCACCATGCAGTAGATATGGCTTTTTTTCTTAGTACAGAACAACGTTTAGACATGGATAATAAAGTGGCTGTTGCATTGAACAATGCAGTAGAAAAGGTTTTATCGTAACAACCTTGGAGTGTGAGGTGTGGGAGCAGCAGCTCCCACATGATTAATTATTGCAGTACAGAAATATCAGCCGTTTGCAAAAACAACGCACGTAATTGATTTAATAACGCCAGACGATTCAACTTCACCGCCTCATCATCACTCATCACCATCACGTTATCAAAGAACAAATCAACTGGCTCTTTTAAATCAGCCAGCGATACCAACGCTTGTTGATAATCACCCGCTTCATACACCGAAACTAACTCAGTGGTTTTTTGCTCAACCAAGGTCGCTAATGCTTGTTCGGCATCAACAGACAATAACGCTGTATCAACGCTGGTGGACAAATCGCCATCAAACTTAGCCAGGATGTTGCCAACACGTTTATTGGCCGCAGCAAGCGACTCAGCGCCATCAAGGGTTAAGAAGTGAGTGACCGCCTGAATGCGCTTGTCAAAGTCAGCAGGACGCGTCGGACGCAATGCCAATACCGCCTGAATCACATCAACGCTAATCGACTGTTCTTGATACCAAGCTCTGAAGCGACCCAGTACAAAATCAATCACATCAGTCTGTACATTGTCAGCCGTTAACTTGTCACCGTATAAGCTGATGCTTTCGGCCACCAAATCATTTAAATCCAGTGGCAAGTTTTTCTCGACAATGATTCGCAAAATACCAATCGCTGCTCTACGTAAGGCAAACGGGTCTTTATCAGCTTTTGGCGGCTGGCCAATACCAAAGATACCGACCAAAGAATCAACTTTATCGGCAATCGCCACTGCACAACTCACCAAAGAACCTGGCAATTGATCACCAGCAAAACGAGGTTGATACTGTTCGTTTAAGGCATTAGCCACCAGTTCATGCTCGCCATCATGATGGGCATAATACATCCCCATCACCCCTTGAATACCGGGGAATTCAACCACCATATCGGTCATCAAATCGGTTTTACTTAACAAGCCAGCACGGGTCGCATGTTCAACATTGGCTGTGGTTTCTTCGATATTGATTTGCTGTGCAATAAAGCCAGACAACTGGGCAATTCGCTCAGATTTGTCTATTAGCGTACCCAGTTGTTTTTGAAACAATACCGTCGCCAGACTGTCAAGACGATCAGCCAGAGGAGTTTTCTTATCCATGTTAAAGAAAAATTCGGCATCGGCCAAACGCGGTCTAACCACTTTTTCATTACCGTAGATAATGGTTTGTGGATCTTTACTTTCGATGTTGGTCACAAAGATAAACTTAGGCAACAATTTGCCATTTTTATCAGTCACCGGAAAATACTTCTGATTGTCTTTCATGGTGTAGATCAATGCCTCAGAGGGCACATCGAGAAATTTCTCTTCAAAGCTACCCACCAAGGTCACTGGCCATTCGACCAATGATGCCACTTCATCCAACAACTCATCGTCAAGCACTGCCACGCCATTGAGATCTTCGGCCGCCTGCTCTACCTGAGCTTTAATGGTGGCTTTACGCTGCTCGTAATCAACCGCAACATAAGCTTTCATCAGACTTTCTTCGTATTCATCAGCATGGTTAATACTCACTAACCCCTGATGATGAAAACGATGACCGCGGATCTCAGTGGACGCTTTTTTGCCAAGGATAACGCCATCAATCACTTCACTGCCGTAATACATGGTAACCGTGTGCACCGGGCGAATAAATTGAATTTTGCTGTCGCCCCACTTCATCATTTTTGGAATGGGCAGTTTATTCAGTGCGCTGGCGATAACTGTGGGGATCAATTTATCGATGCCCTGGCCTTTCACTTGCGCTTTATGCAGCAACCAAGCACCTTTAGGGGTTTCAAGTCGTTCAGCTTGGTCAACGGTAATACCATTACCTCTGGCCCAACCCATAGCCGCTTTGGTAGGCTCTCCAGCATCATCAAAGGCAACACTAATAGCAGGGCCGCGTTTTTCAACGATTTTGTCTTGTTGAGCCGCTGCGAGACCCTGTACTTTGATGGCCAGACGCCGTGGCGACGCCAACCAGCTAACGCTATCAAACGACAACTTTAATTTTTCGAGTTCAGCCTGAGTATTGTCGGCAAATGCTTGTGCCAGCTTTTTCAGTGATTTTGGTGGTAACTCTTCAGTACCTATTTCAACTAGGAGGTTTTCAGTCTTCATGGCTATTTGTCCTCACCCTTACTCTTGTTTTTCTTACTCTTTTCGTTCTTACTCTCTTTGCTCTTGCCCTCTTTATTCTTACACAGAGGAAACCCTAATTCTTCACGTTTGTTATAATAAGCTTGTGCCACCGCTTTTGATAAAGCGCGCACCCGCAAGATATAACGTTGACGTTCGGTCACTGAGATAGCGTGTCTGGCGTCAAGCATATTAAAGGCGTGAGAGGCTTTCATCACTTTTTCGTAGGCAGGTAATGGTAGGTTGGCTTCAATCAATTGCTGACAGTCTTTTTCGCATTGATCAAATAAAGCAAACTGAGAATCAACATCAGCGTGCTCAAAGTTATAAGTCGATTGTTCAACTTCGTTTTGATGGAAGACATCACCGTAGGTCACTTTGCCTAATGGGCCGTCTGTCCACACCAGGTCATAGATGCTGTCAACTTCTTGAATGTACATCGCCAGTCGTTCAAGACCGTAAGTGATTTCACCAGTCACCGGTGAGCACTCTAAGCCGCCCACTTGCTGGAAGTAAGTGAACTGAGTCACTTCCATGCCATTCAACCAGATTTCCCAACCCAATCCCCAGGCTCCTAGTGTTGGAGATTCCCAGTTGTCTTCAACAAAGCGGATATCGTGAACCAGGGTATCAATGCCCAATTCGCGTAATGATTCAAGATAAAGCTCCTGAATATTATCTGGATTAGGTTTCAAGACCACTTGAAATTGATAATAGTGTTGCAGTCGATTTGGGTTTTCACCATATCGACCATCGGTAGGTCGGCGACACGGTTGAACGTATGCGCAGCTGTTTGGCTCGGGGCCAATAGATTTTAAAAATGTCATCGGATGGAACGTGCCCGCGCCGACTTCTAAGTCTAGCGGCTGCACAATAATACAACCCTGTCTCGCCCAGTAATCCTGTAACGCCAGGATTAACCCTTGGAATGTTTTTACATCGTATTTAGCCATGATAAATTCGACTCTTCTTTTTTGTGTTTTCTAACAATCAAAAACCCAGGATGTACCTGGGTTTGCTATAGTGTCTTAAGCAATATTTTTCTGTTTTTGCAGCTTGCTGCATCCTCTCAAAGCCGCTCGTCTTTTTGAGCGGATTTGATTAGAAATCGAGGTTTGCAACCTTAAGCGCATTGGTCTCAATAAACTCACGTCGAGGTTCAACCTGATCCCCCATCAAACAAGTAAACAACTGATCAGCACCAATGGCATCTTCAATCGTCACCTGTAACATACGACGGGTTTCTGGATCCATCGTGGTTTCCCACAACTGCTCAGGGTTCATCTCTCCGAGTCCTTTGTAACGCTGAATATACAAACCACGTTTTGACTCAGCTAACAACCAATCGACCACTTCAACAAAAGTTTTCACTGATAGCTGTCTTTCACCACGCAGAATATACGCGCCCTCTTCAAGTAATTCGCCAATCGCAGAACCGAGCTTAACAATTTTCTCGTAATCCATTGAAGTGATAAAGTCGTAATTAAGATGGTAGTAATTATCGATGCCGTGTTTGCGAATAATAATTTTCGGCGTAAACAAATTACGTTCTAGATCTTCAACTAATTCCGCGCTATAAAGCGCACCATCAGTTTCAAACTCTTCAAGCCTCAGTACCATCTCTTCAATCCAAGCTTCGGCGAATGCTCTATCCGCGGCATCTTGAACCGTAATGCCTCGCTGATACACCAATCGATTTAACAGTTCGTGCGGCAACTTGCGTGACAGCTTGGTCACGATATCAGTCACTTCATAATACTGATTCATCAAAGTCTCTAGACCAACACCGCTGATCCCAGGTGCATCTTCATTAACATGCAACGAAGCCTTTTCTAAAGCCAACGTGGTGAGGTATTCTGTCAAACCCGGATCATCTTTAATATAACGTTCTTGCTTGCCTTTTTTCACTTTATACAAAGGTGGCTGGGCAATATAGATATGACCACGTTCAACGATTTCTGTCATTTGACGATAGAAGAAAGTCAGCAACAAGGTGCGGATATGTGATCCATCGACGTCCGCATCGGTCATGATAATGATTTGATGATAACGCAATTTATCCGGATTATATTCATCACGGCCGATGCCACAACCCAACGCTTTGATCAACGTCGCCACTTCTTGCGATCCAAGCATCTTATCAAAACGTGCTTTTTCAACGTTTAAGATCTTACCCTTCAATGGCAAGATGGCTTGGTTCTTTCTGTTTCTGCCCTGCTTGGCTGAACCGCCAGCAGAGTCTCCTTCCACAATATATATTTCAGATAACGCTGGATCCTTTTCCTGACAATCTGCCAGTTTACCCGGCAAACCTGCCAAATCCAGTGCGCCTTTACGACGGGTCATATCACGGGCTTTACGCGCCGCTTCTCTGGCTCTAGCCGCATCAATAATTTTATTAACAATGGTTTTCGCATCACCTGGGTTTTCAAGTAAATACTCATTGAGTTTTTCTGTCATCGCACTTTCAACCGCAGCTTTCACTTCAGATGAAACCAGCTTGTCTTTGGTCTGTGATGAGAATTTTGGATCCGGCACTTTCACTGAAACAAC
The DNA here is from genome assembly GCA_047617105.1 of Phenylobacterium sp. Lineage (GTDB taxonomy): Bacteria > Pseudomonadota > Gammaproteobacteria > Enterobacterales > Alteromonadaceae > JABSOG01. Next base: position 7,399 of record JBLGCB010000313.1, read on the forward strand.
CGCCACCAAACCTTCACGGGCATCGTCACCTGAGGCATTGGTTTTGGCTTTTTTGCTATAACCTTCTTTATCCATATAAGTATTTAAAGTTCGGGTTAAAGCAGAACGGAAACCGGCTAAGTGAGTACCGCCATCGCGCTGTGGGATATTATTGGTGTAGCAGAAAATGCTTTCTTGGAAACCATCGTTCCATTGCATCGACACTTCAACGCTGATGCCATCATCGCGGTCAGCCATAAAGTCTAATGGTTTAGGGTGTATTGGGGTTTTATTTTGATTGAGATATTCAACAAAAGAGCGGATGCCGCCTTCGTAGCAAAACTCATCATGCTTGTCTTCTTCTCTTTCATCTCGCAAATTGACTTTGATACCTGAGTTCAAAAACGATAATTCGCGCAAACGTTTTAATAAAATATCATAGTGATAGGTGACATCCGTGAAGATTTCACTGCTGGGCCAAAAACGGATTTCGGTGCCAGTCTCAGTGGTTTCACCAATCAAAGCCAATGGCTTTTCTGGCACACCGAGATGATAAGTCTGATCATGCACTTTACCTTCACGACGAATCGTTAACTGTAATTTGGCAGATAATGCGTTAACCACGGATACGCCAACACCGTGCAAACCGCCTGAAATTTTATAAGAGTTATCATCAAACTTACCGCCGGCATGTAATACCGTCATG
>JBLGCB010000314.1:0-8048 GCA_047617105.1 Phenylobacterium sp.
CGGCAGATTTTTGTTCAGTAATTCCGTCATGCCTTCACAGCCGCCAGTTTCTTGAAAATCACCTTCGAACATCAGCTCAGGGTTAAACGCAACTTGCTGTTCTGCCAGCGCTTTTTTATGCCCTGCAAAACGTTCTTTGGCGTCATTTTTCCATAACGGACCTGAAAGATAAGCGAGATTTGTATGGCCTTGGTCGAGCACCGATTTGGTGGCGAGATAACCACCGAGTTCATTATTTAAACTAATGCAGTTTTCTTTGATTTCAGGGATAAGGCGATTGATCAACATGACCGGCACAGAGCCTTGACAGAGCTTGATTAAGTATTCATCGCTGAGTGCTTCGACATGCAAAATCAGCGCATCGCAACTGCGGCTGATCAAAAATTCGATGCCTTCTTTTTCGTCTTCTTCGTTACTGTGACCAGCGGTGATGATGGCGTGTTTTGAGGCGGCCCTCAATTCGTTGTCAATGCCGCTCATCATTGAGCCATAAAAAGGACCGTGTAATTCTGAAACCAATACGCCAATACTATTCGAACGGTTTGATGCCAACGACTGGGCGATGGTATTCGGTCGATAATTCAGCTCTTTCATCGCTGCTTCGACTTTTTCGGTGGTTTTTTCACTCACCCTGGCATTTTTGTTCATCACTCGCGATACTGTGGCTAATGATACCCCGGCCAGCTTTGAAACTTCGTAAATTGTTGCCATCATCTTCCCGTTTGAATTTGCTTTATGGTGACTCTACCAGAAAGTTGGTCGTTTTCATAACATTCACGTTTGAGTATCAGTTAACTTGGGGTCAGCCAATTCTCGGTTTATTTGCTCTATTTTGGCATTGTCTAGCGTGTACCATCGCATCACAATGGCCACTAATACCGAACCGATAGCTGGCAGTAGGGTAAACGACAGCAAAATGCCCTGTTGGGTATCGGCACTTTGCGCCACATCGGCCTGATAACCATAATAAGCCAGCAGCCAACCGGCCATTGCGCCGCCTAGCGCCAAACCCAGTTTGATGAAAAAGACGATGGCTGAATAAACCATGCCAGTAATGCGTATGCCGGTTTTCCAGTGGCCATAATCCACCGTATCGGCCATTTTGGCCCACAGTAACGGGGTGGCCATTTGTAAAAAGAACCCCCACAGAAAATACATTATCATCGCTAAGGTGACTTGATCGCTGGTGACAAAAAAGCTCATCACACAAATGGCTGCGGCAATGAGTTGCAAGCCGATATACGCTTTGATTTTATTGACCCGTTTGGCCAATGGCTGGGCAAACGCACAACCTAAGATATTACCCACCATGCCTAAGGTGACAAAGGTGGTGATGAGATCTTCTCTGAGCAGAAAATATTTGACGTAATAAATCGCCAGTGTAGAGCGTAATACCATGCCAGTTAACAAAAACAGTGACGCTATACATAAGATGCGCCATTGGTCATTTTGCCACAGCGATTTTAAGTCATTGCCAAAGCTAGATTGCTGCGATTTAGGTGGCGATACCCGTTCTTTGGTGCCAGCAAAACAGAGTAAAAACAAGATCACGCCCAGCACACTCATGGCCATCATGGTTAGTTGGTAACCTTTGGCTTTATCGCCCTGACCAAAATACTCAACCAACGGAATGGTGAGGGCTGCTACTAGCAGGCCACCGAGCATACCAAAGACAAAACGGTAAGATTGCACCGATACCCGTTCTTTGGGGTCGGCGGTTAATACGCCACCCAAGGCTGAGTAGGGGATGTTGATGGCGGTATAAGCTACCATCAATAAGGTATAGGTGACATAGGCATAAATGGTTTTGCCTTGGTCTGATAAATCCGGGGTGGTGAACGCCAGTACGCTAATCAGGCCAAAGGGCACTGCCAGCCATAATAGATAAGGGCGAAACTTGCCCCAGCGAGTATTGGTGCGATCGGTCAGAGCGCCCATTAGGGGATCGGTGACCGCATCAAAAACGCGTACCACCAGAAACAAAGTGCCGACAACCGCCGGAGATAGACCAAATATATCGGTATAAAAGAAGGTTAAAAACAACATCACCGTTTGAAAAATGATATTGCTGGCGGTGTCTCCTAGACCATACGCCATTTTTTCTTTGACTGTCAGCATTTATGTTTCTCTTTACCTTTGGCTAATAAAGTCTTTATAAGCGTAACCACTGGCTTTAATGGTTCGTTTTTGGCTGACATAATCGACATAGACAATGCCAAAGCGTTTGAGGTAACCCTCAGCCCATTCAAAGTTATCCATCAGACTCCAAGCAAAATAACCTTCAATGTTCACGCCTTGTTCAATCGCCTGATGTACTGCCAGCAAGTGTTGCTGAAAATACTCAATCCGGTCAATATCATTCACTTCACCGTTTTGAATAGTGTCGGGCATGGCCGCACCATTTTCGGTGATGATCAGCGGTGGTAGCTGATAGGTTTGGTTAAGGCTGACCAACAACTCAGTAAAAGCGTGGGGATTAATTTCCCAACCCATATCGGTAACGGGCACGTTATTTGGTGGTACATCAACAAAACCATAACTATTGGTGCTATCAGCACGATAGTTTGCCCGAGTGTAGTAGTTCACCCCTAAATAATCCAGAGGATGGCTGATAATGGCCATATCGTCAGCTTTGATATCTGGACGTTGTGATTCGGGTAACTCATCAATCAATGCCGGATAACTGCCGTCCATAATCGGTTTGATATACCACTGATTAAAGTAATCATCGGCCCGTTTAGCCGCGGCAATATTATCTGGGTTGTTGTCTTGAGCGTAGGCGGGGGTGAAGTTAAGCACGATGCCACATTGGCTGTTTGGGCTGTTTTTCTTCAGAATTGTCATCGCCAGACCGTGGGCGAGCAATAAATGGTGTGCGGCTTTTTTGCCGTAGTCTTTGTTTTTAAGGCCCGGCGCATGAATGCCGACTTCGTAACCGAGAAAAGCAGAGCAAAACGGTTCGTTTAAAGTGCTGTAACTGTGAACCCGGTCACCCAGCGCTTGGCTGACCAAATTGGCATAATTGGCAAAATGATAAGCGGTGTCACGGTTTAACCAGCCACCATCGTCTTCAAGGTATTGCGGCAAATCCCAGTGATACAAGGTGACATAAGCTTTGATATTGTGTTGCTCAAGTTTATCGAGTAAATCGATATAAAATTGAATGCCTTGAGTATTTAAGCTGCCGTTTTGATGAATCACTCGTGGCCACGAGATTGAAAAGCGATAAGCATCAACGCCCAATGACACGATTAAATCGATGTCTTCTTGCCACTTGTTGATATGGTCGCAAGCGGTTTTGCCATCACTTTTGTCGGCGATAGCATTGGGGGTATCACAAAAAGTATCCCAAATACTCGGTAAACGTGTATCTGAGCCGCCTTCAATTTGAAAGGATGCGGTGGCAACGCCAAAGGTAAATTGGTCGGATTGCATTTTTGATGTTGATGGTAATGTGATTTTCATGGGCAAACGATAAACTCCTCAAAACTGGCGCTGACACTGTATATCATCTAACTTAGATGATACCAAATACGTGAAAGCGCTTACATATTCTGAAACCAGTGTAAATTAATTTTTCCCGCTTGGCAAATATTGTTGAACATAGGCTAGCGAAAAAAATCATTAGCCATATCAGGCAAGATAGAGTGTCGTATTCGAGGCTTGGTAGGGTGCGCATACTTGTTGTATGTAATCCCTAGCATAACGCAGAAGACGACATTATAGACCAGTGATATGGTTAATTATTTTTTAGAGGTAGCCTAATAATTATGCAATAAAAAGTTTGCAGTTGGGGTGAAGTATGATATAAATGAAAGCGCTTACATCAGGGTTGCAAAAGAAGCTAGGCTTATTTGCCCTTGCTGCATATTAAATCTTTACTATAACAAGAGGGGTTAACTGTTCATTAGACAGTTAAACCGCTAATAAAATTCATTGAGAGGGGAACATTATGGCTGGACCAACGATACTTGCCGCCCAACCAAATTTGGTGGCTTCAGGCGCAGATCAGGGCGGTTATCGCTCTGCATTGTTGTCATTGACAACGTTATTTTTTATGTGGGGATTTATCACCAGTCTTAATGACATTCTGATCCCCCATTTAAAAAATGTTTTTTCGTTAAACTATACTCAAGCGATGCTGGTGCAGTTTTGCTTTTTTAGTGCGTACTTCTTGGTATCTTTACCGGCCGGTGCCATCACAAGGCGCATTGGTTATCAAAAAGGCATGGTGATTGGTTTGGTCATCGCGGGCATAGGTTGTTTGATGTTTTATCCTGCGGCGTCTATTCGCAGTTATCCGTTGTTTTTAGGTGCCTTATTTGTGTTGGCCTCGGGCATCACCTTATTACAGGTCTCTGCTAACCCTTATGTTAGTGCGTTGGGCGATCCGAAAACCGCTTCATCACGATTGACCATGACCCAAGCATTTAATGCTTTAGGCACCACGGTAGCGCCCTTTTTTGGTGCGTTGTTGATTTTAGGCGTTGCCACCGAAGCGGCTGACTCTGCGTCGTTGATTGACAAGCAGGCAGAAGCCGTACAGTTTCCTTATTTATTATTGGCCGCGAGTTTATTTATATTGGCCGCCGTGTTTGCTTGGTTGAAGTTACCCAAAGTAGATTTTGCTAATACTGACGCGGCAGATAACGAAGCTCAAGCGGGCAGCGGTTCTGCGTGGCAATATCGTCATCTGGTGCTTGGTGCCCTTGGTATTTTTGTTTATGTTGGTGCCGAAGTGTCGATTGGCAGTTTTTTGGTTAACTTCCTCGGTGAAGAAAGTATCGCGGGTATGGAAGAACTTGAAGCAGCCAAGTATATCGCTTATTACTGGGGCGGCGCGATGGTCGGTCGTTTCATCGGCGCGGCGGCGATGCAAAAAATTGCGGGCGGTAAAGCGTTGTTTTTCTGTGCGGTTATGGCGGTATTGTTGATTGCCATCACCATGCTGACCAGCGGTGCAGTGGCGATGTGGGCAATATTGATGGTGGGTTTGTTTAATTCCATTATGTTCCCGACCATCTTTAGTTTGGCCATCACTGGTCTTGGTCAACACACCAGCCAGGCGTCGGGCATCTTATGTTTGGCGATTGTCGGTGGTGCTGTGATCCCCTTATTACAAGGCGTATTGGCAGACCTTATGGGTATTCAGCAAGCGTTTTTCTTGCCAATAATATGTTATTTGTTTATTGCTTATTATGGTATTTCGGGCAGCAAGCCAGTTTACCATAATGGCATCAAGGGAGAATAAGTTGATGAAACCATTAACGACAACTATGAAATTATCCGCCATCGCTATCGCTTGTGCTGTTTCCTTCACGGGGCTTACTGGCTGTAACTCAGCACCGAATTCTGCCAAAGCGGTTGTGGTCAAGCAAGGGCTAGATATCTGGCCGCGTATCACTACCAGTGTGGTCAAAGACGCCAAAACAGAAAGGGCCATCAGCAAGATGCTGAAAACCATGACCCTAGAGCAAAAAGTGGCGCAAATGATTCAACCAGAAATTGGTGATATCAGCGTGGCCGATATGCGCAAATATGGTTTTGGTTCTTATCTTAATGGCGGTGGTTCATTTCCTCAACGTAAGAAACATGCCACCGCAGCTGACTGGATTAAACTGGCCGAAGATTTTTATCAGGCATCGATTGATGCTTCGCAAGACGGCTCAACCATTCCCACCATGTGGGGCACTGACGCGGTTCACGGTCATAACAATGTGATTGGCGCGACGTTGTTTCCGCACAATATCGGTTTGGGCGCGACCAATAATCCGCCATTGATTGAAGATATCGCCCGTATTACTGCCCGCGAAGTGATGGTGACTGGCATCGATTGGGTATTTGCGCCGACCGTGGCGGTGGTACGTGATGATCGCTGGGGACGCACTTATGAAGGGTATTCAGAAGACCCTGAAATTGTTAGAAATTATGCCGCTTCGATTGTTAAAGGTTTGCAAGGCAGTGGTGATGAGTTTTTAGATGATCAGCGAGTGATTGGCACCGTCAAACATTTTATCGGCGATGGCGGCACTGAACAGGGTGATGATCAGGGCGATAACATCACCACTGAGCAAGAATTGTTTGATATTCATGCCCAGGGTTATGTTGGCGGTTTAGGTGCTGGTGCGCAAACCGTTATGGCGTCTTTTAACAGCTGGCGTGGCGAAAAGAGCCATGGCAGCAAATATTTGCTTAACGATGTGTTAAAGCAAAAGATGGGTTTTGATGGCTTGGTAGTAGGCGACTGGAATGGTCACGGCCAAGTCGATGGCTGTACCGTGGAAAGCTGTGCGCAGACCATCAATGCCGGACTCGATATTTTTATGGTGCCAGGACCGAGCTGGAAACCCTTGTACCACAACACCATTGCCCAAGTAAAAAGTGGTGCCATTCCTCAGGCGCGCATTGATGATGCGGTTAGTCGAATTTTACGGGTGAAAATGCGTGCAGGATTATTCACTAAACCTAGCCCAGTGAACCGACCTTTGTCTGGCAAAACGTCGTTGATTGGTGCACCAGAACACCGTAATGTTGCACGTCAGGCGGTACGCGAATCACTGGTATTGTTGAAAAACAACCAAGATTTGTTACCACTGGCACCGAAGCAAAAAGTGTTACTGGCGGGTGATGGTGCTGATAACATCGGCAAACAATCTGGTGGCTGGAGCATAACTTGGCAGGGCACGGGTAACAGCAACGCTGATTTCCCTGGTGGCACCTCTATTTATGGTGGCATTAAGCAGGCTGTCGAAGCGGCGGGTGGTAGTGTTGCTTTGGATGTAAACGGCAAATTCAGCGACAAGCCGGATGTGGCTATCGTGGTGTTCGGTGAAGAACCTTATGCCGAAGGCAATGGCGACATTGATAACCTTGAATATCAGCGTGGCAATAAGCGTGATTTGGCGTTGTTGAAATCGCTTAAAGCGCAAGGTATCCCAGTGGTATCGGTGTTTATCAGTGGTCGACCAATGTGGGTCAATCCTGAGTTGAATGCCTCGGATGCGTTTGTCGCTGCTTGGTTACCAGGTTCTGAAGGTCAGGGCGTTGCTGATGTTTTATTTAGTAAAGCCAATGGCCAAACCAATCATGACTTTAGCGGCAAGTTGTCGTTTTCATGGCCAACCACGCCACAACAGGCCACCGTTAACCGTTTTGATGCCGATTATCAGCCGTTGTTGTCTTATGGTTATGGTTTGAACTATGGTGTTCAGGCTGATTCTAAGGCACTGCATCAGGGGCTGTTAGCCAATAACTTGTCAGAAGATGCGCACAGCGATGGTAGTGCCTTAGAATCTTTGGTGATATTTGAAAGTGCTACCAAAGCGCCTTGGCAGTTATATATTGGTGCTGATGATCAGCGTCAACAGGTGATCAGTAGCGACCAACAAAATGCGGTAGTCCAGATTGAGTCTATCGACAAAACGGTGCAAGAAGACGCTCGTAAAGTGACATTTAACGGCAAGGGTAAGGGACGGTTATCATTTGTATCCAGCTTCCCTTCAGATTTGCGCAGTTATGTCGAAGCGAACTCAGCATTGTCATTTGCGGTTAAAGTGAGTGGTCAAGCGTCAAAGCCGGTCAGTCTAGAAATGTCTTGCGAAAGTCAGTGTAACTCGAAGATTGATTTGTCTACTGTGCTGGCCAATGTGCCTGCGGGCAGTTGGCAGGATGTGAGTGTCGACTTGGCTTGTTTTAAGCAGAACGGCGCGCAGATGGGCCAGATATTTACCCCTTTCTCGTTGAGCACTGATGGCCAGTTGACCATGAGCTTCACCGATGTGGCGATTCGACCTGGCGCTGCTGGTGCGGCGACGTTGAAGTGTCCGTAGGCTTGATTTTTTATACAATCCCTAGCGTCATCATGTCCACTTTGAAAATGGGCATGATGATGGGTGATTAATGGTGTGCCAGACTGTGTAAAAACTAAATATTGGCCGTAGGGTGGGTAGAGCCTAAGGCGAAACCCACCATAATTTGGCAATAAACCGCAATATCGTGCTGCTATCGTCAACAAATGATGGGTTTCGCTTCGCTCTACGCCATCCTAC
>JBLGCB010000315.1:0-8047 GCA_047617105.1 Phenylobacterium sp.
TGTGGTTTTTTGCTCACCTGTTGCTTTGACACAATCGCCAGCTCTTGATAACACAGCTCATCCACCGGATTCGGTCGAACAATAAAGGCAGCAAAAGTCAGCCCACAGGACTCAGCCAATAACTGCTCGCTGGCATCATAGTGTACCTTGCGGTTCTTCTCGGCCACCGACATCGAATATTGATCTTGATTCTTCTTATTCAGACCATCGAGCTTTCTTTTCAGCTCAGAGTGGCTGCGGCCATAAGAATGAATATCATGTTTAAAGGTTTCATTGGCTTTAAGCGCCTCCTGAATCAATAAACCATCGATGTCTTTATTGCGCGCATATTCAATAAATTGGTTAATGCCATCAATGCCTGGCACCATTTTAATAACATCCAGACCATCACGACTTTTATTGACCACATTAAGCAGTCGCTGACAGGTTGATTTATTGGCTTCAAGCCATTTCGACATACCGACGATAGACTGCGCCGAGGCAGGCATTTGCAATATTAAGTTTTTAATCGCACTTTTTAATTGATCCCCAGTGCGGTTTAAATGGATCAGTTCGTTCTCATTCAGTGACATATTTATTCTCTTGGACTGCTTTTACTCCATCAATTCTACCCGCAAGAATAGCAATCATGGTGGATGGTAGCAAGAGTATGAGAAAAATCAACCAGAGGTAAATTCAACTGCTGTTTCTTATATACAGCCCACACAATCATTTTAAGATAAAAAAGGGTAAACGAGATAAACGGCATTGTTAAATCCGCCATAGCAGACTATCTTTAAAAGACCATCACTGTGTAATATGGAATTTCTTATGCGTCTTCTCTTACGAGTGTTATTTAAAATAAACGGCCTAGTTCTGTTGTTATTGCTGGTCGGTTGTCAGGCAACCGCACCTACCGCTAAAGCCGATATTGAGGTCAAACTCAACTCATTTTTCCACAACGATGTTTTTCCGGGTTACAAAACCGTTTGGATTGAAAACGAGCAACATGTGTTTTCTATCGATGAGGACGTAAAAGCCTTTGTCGATGCCAGATTGGGCAAAGTCAAAGACCCGGCTAAACGCATCAAAGCACTGATTGGCGGCATTTTTGATCACGCCGACTTGAATTTGCTGTATGAGAATGATGCCAATACCGTGGCGAATGCCACCTTTGCCAATCGCGCCGCCAATTGCCTGTCACTCACTATCATGACTTATGCCATGGCTGACTATGCCGATTTGCATGTGCGCTTTCAACAGGTCACCATTCCTGAGTTTTGGGTGACAAGAGATGGCTACAGCTTGTTAAATGGTCATATTAATTTGCGCATGTACACGCGGGATAAAAATGCCGTCGTCTACAGCCGTGACCGCAGTTTCCAACTCGATTTCGACCGCCGTTCATTGCCCAAACGCCTGCCGACCCAAATCATCGATAAAGAACGGGTGATGGCGATGTTTTATAATAACAAAGGGGTCGATGCACTACTTGACAACGATTATGACAAGGCTTACGCCTATTTTCGTTCAGCGCTGGAAACCGACGACCAGTTTAGTGAAGCCTGGGCCAATTTGGGTTTGATTTATCGTTGGGCGGGCAAATTAGACTATGCCGAAACAACCTACTTACAGGCCATTGCCGTCAATAACGACGACTTAACCACTTGGGATAACTTATCTTATTTATACAGCCTTACCGGACGGCAAGAAAAGGCCGATGAGATCACCGCCAGAATAGAAAGAAAACGCATCGGCAACCCCAATTATCACTTTATGCTCGGCGAAACGGCTGCGAGTAATAAAGACTATAAAGAAGCGATTAAACATTATCGTCACGCGATTAAACTGGATGACGCCGATCATCAATTCTACTTTTCAATGGCACTGGCCTATTACCAATTAGGCGAAACCGGCTACAGCGAAAAATTCATGCGCCTAGCCAAAAGACATGCTGGCGAAGACAGGCTTGAAGAGCGTTACCAAAGAAAACTCAAACTGTTAGCCAAACGTTGAAAATTCGACGACTAAGCCTCATAAAGCTAATCCTTATACAGCTGAACCTTATACAGCTAAACCTTATAAAACCACTGATCAGCATATTGTTGATCAGTGGTTTTTTGACTTTTACCACCCAAGCTGCCCCTACCTGTAATCCACTATTCTTTCGCGATACCATAGCAACCGAGCCTTTGTGGGCAGATTTCACTTATTTGTCTAGTGATGCATTGCAAGGACGAAAAACTGGCAGCAAAGGCAGCCGCAAAGCACAGCAATATTTACAGCTTGCTTTTAACCAAATCGGGGTAAAAGCCTTTCATCCCGATCACCGCCAACCTTTTCGTCGCACCAAAACCAGCAGTGATTTTCTCGGCACCAATATGGTGGGCTGGTTGCCGGGTTCGACATTAGCTGATGAGTATATTGTTATCGCCGCGCATTATGATCATCTTGGCAGGGAAGGACTGAAAATCTTTAATGGTGCTGACGACAATGCCTCAGGTGTCGCCGCGCTGTTGGCAATAGCACGAGTGATTAAAGCAAAGCCATTACGTCACTCGGTGATTTTTGTCGCCACCGATGCCGAAGAAACCGGATTGTATGGTGCCAAAGCGTTCTTGCGCCAACCTCCAGTAGCCATCAAAAGCATCAAATATGCCATCAATCTTGATATGATTGCGCAAGCGGGTAAAAAACGGCGTTTGTATCTGGCGGGCGGCAAAGCATTCAAGCAGCTAAAAGACGTGATCGCGCAAAGTGTCAATCAGGCCAGCCTGTGTTTGTTGGCAGGCCATGATAGCAGCGGCTACAGCTATGATCGCAAATATCGCATCGATTGGGCCAGGGCCAGCGACCATTACGCCTTCACCGAACAGGGCATTGCCAATTTATTTTTCAGTGTCGGCGATCATAAGTATTATCATACTGAGCGCGATACCATCGCGACCATCAATAAAGAATTTTATTTTGCTGCGGTTGAAACTGTATTGACCAGTTTGGGCTTGTTGGATGGTATGTCTGAATTTGCTCAAGAGGTTGCTACTGCCAAGTAGGGTGCGCACGCCAGCCTGTGTGATAAGTATCATGCACCGTAGGATGTGGTAGAGCCTAAGGCGAAACCCATCAAAATTGGGCTGCAAACGGTGATATCCTGCTGTTTTCATGCGTAAATGATGGGTTTCGCTGTAACGACAGCCCGGTACGCTCAACACCATCCTACGGAGGTTTTCACACAAACTGGCGCAGTGCCCACTCATCCAAAGTTGTGCAATACCAGCTTGGGTGGAGATCGCTTAAGATTTTTTTCCTCAGCTAAAGCCTCAGCCTTCGCCTGTTGAGTAAAGAACTTTCCCAGGCCTACCAGCACCTCATTTTCGTCGGCCACATATTGCAGCGCCTGACTATCAACACCTTCGAGGATCACCTTGAAATTAAAGGTGTTGCTTAAATGCATCAGGGTATGTAATAACGCCTGATTGCCGAGGTTTTTCAGCAGTGAACGGGTAAAAGCAGGATCGGTTTTGACATAATCTATATTGTTCTGACTCAACAAGCCCAACGAAGAGACGCTAGCACCAAAACCTTGAATGGTGATACTGATACCAACATTTTTAATCCGTTTAAAACCACTTAAACAAACGTCGTCCAACTCAAGTAAACTCTGCTCGGTAAACTCAAAACACAATTTGTGACTATCAATCTGGGCCGCCTTAACGATGTCCAACAAGGTTTGCAACGACTTTGATTGATTTAAATGCGCCGCCGATAACCCAACGTTAATCAACGCCATTGAAGCCAATTCGCCACCGGGTTGCATCTGCTGACATATTTGAGTCAACATCTGTTGCTCAATTTCGCCAAACACACCATTGCTTTGCGCCAACTCAATCAAATGTTGTTCTTCAACATCCGCCAAATCCGGGTGCTGCCAGTTAATTTTCGCGTCACAACCCAATTGTTGATAACTTTGCATCTGAAATATCGGGGTATAGTGGGGCAACAATAACTGCGCTTTCACTGCCCGGTGTAACGCCTGTTCAATGGTCAGGTCATCCATCAAGCGCTGGTGCATGGTTTCATCAAAAACAATAAAACGACCCCGGCCCATGTTTTTTGCCTGATACATCGCCGCATCGGCATCACGTAACAAATCATCTGCACTGTTATAAGTGTCATGGCATTGAGCAATACCAATACTGGCACCCGAATACACTTCTTCGTTATGGATATAAAACGGTTGTCCGACCGAAACAATAATACGCTCGGCAATCTCTTCAACGTCATCCAAACTCAGCACGTCGTTGAGTAAAATGACAAATTCATCACCGCCCAAGCGGGCCAGAATATCTTGCTCGCGAATACAACCAGCAATTCGCAAACTTACTTCAATCAAAAATCCGTCGCCAGCCTGATGGCCAAGGGTATCGTTAATCAGTTTAAAACGATCGAGATCAATAAATAACACCGCAAAATTGGCACTGTCCTCGTCACTACACTGATCATCACTTTTGCGCAGGTTTTGATGGCCCTTTTTGCTCAATGCCAATGCATTGTTGAGCTGTTCGAGCAACATTTTTCGATTGGGTAAACTGGTCAAGGCATCATGATTGGCCTCAAAAGAGAGTTTTTCTTCGGCTTTTTTGCGTTCTTCGATTTGCAGTTTAAGGTATAGATTAGATTGTCTTAATTCTTGAGTGCGGGTTAGCACCTCACTTTCCAGCTCATCGTGAGAAAGGCGTAAATCATCGCTGGCCAACTTACGCTGGATCGCCACCGCCAAATGGTTTGACACAAAACGTAATACATCCAAGTCTTTGGCACTATATTGATGCTCGTTATCATAAATCTGCGTGGCCACAACACCAATCACTTTGTCATTGATCACCAGCGGTGCCCCTAACCAGCAAGTCGAAATCGCTCTGTCAGTGACACGATCGTTTTGACGACGAACAATAACCCCTTCATTGGTTAGTTTTTCACCCAACTCGGCGTCAACCAAACAAGCTTCCCCCTGTTTGATCACATATTCAGTCAAGCCTTGGCCAAACTCGCGGTCAACGCCTTTTTTACGTAAATCAACATAATAAGGAAACTCTAATCGCTCACCATCGGGTGATAACAACGCAATATAGCAATTTTCGGCGTAAATCAGGGTTTTCAATACACCGTGAATATCACGGTAAAAATCATCCATCAACACCGAAGTCGCGGTAATTTGTGAAATTTCAAATAACGTGCCTTGCAGCGCTTCAGCCCGCTGGCGTTCTTTAATTTCTATTTGCAGGTTGTTATTGAGTGAGTTGAGTTCTTGAGTACGATTAAGCACGCTTTGTTCCAACAATTCACGTTGCTTCATTCGATCAATCGCAGTCACCAAGTGCAGCGAAATAAACTCCATTAATTCTTGGTCAGCTTCACTATATTGACTCTGATCATACGTTTGCGCAGCAATCACCCCAATCGGGTGCCCGCTTCGCATCAAAGGCACGCCCATCCAATGAGAAGAAACGATACCATAGGCAACAATATCTCCTTGCTCAGCCAGCTTAGTCGCCAACTGCCCATCACATAACAGGGTCTCAGAAGTACGATACACGTAACCCGTCAAACCTTCTTTGAAGGTATTGGATTCGAGGTCTTCTATGGAGGTGGCATCGGTTTGATCAGAATAATAAACAGGGGTAAAACAATCCGTTTGAGGGTCAACCAGAACAACGTAAAAATTTTCAGCTCGCAACAAATTACCAACAACACCATGAATGGCACCGTAAAAGTCACTGATGTCAGTCACCGTGCTGGCCAACTCAGAAAGTTGTAGCATCGCATTTTGCACTGACTTATTGTGCTTGTATCGCGCCAACAAACCCCACATCCGATCAACTTTACGTTGCAGCCGGGCAGATTTATCAGCAGCGGGTGGTAGGTTTTTGTTAGTCACTATATACCTGTTTTAGGAGAAATCCATTTACTAAAAGTATTTATTAGAATAATTACCCACATATTGTAACAAGTTACATTAATATGTCTATAATGTAAAAAAACTAAATGCTACATTTTTTTCTAAAATTAGACATATCTTAGTGGTTATCGACCATCAAGGGTTTGGTCCTCAAGCTTTTGTTGCGCTTGTCGTTGTGCTTCAATTATCTTTGCTTCTGCCTCAATCATCTCTGGCGTTTCTAAGCTTAGCCTACCCAGTGCGCCATTGCGAAACTCATGCAGCAATATTTCAGAGACTTTATGTAAATTGGCTCTGCCACCTTTACGCAAACACCCTCGTCTGGCGCCAATGGCTTCAAGCAGTTCAATTTCAGTCTCGGGCAGTTCGTCTAATTGAAAACGTTCACACAGTATATCAGGATAATTTTCAAGCATAAATTCGGCTAAAAACATCGCCACGTCTTCATATTCGACCACGGTGTCTTTGATTGCACCTGTCACGGCCAGTCGATATCCACATTCTTCGGGTTCGAGTTTTGGCCATAAAAAACCGGGGGTATCATGCAACACTATATTGTTGGGCAAACGGATCCGTTGTTGAGTCTTGGTGACCGCCGGTTCATTGCCCGTTTTGGCCACGGTGCGCCCGACCAAAGTATTAATCAGGGTCGATTTACCCACGTTAGGAATTCCAAGAATGATCGCTCTGAGTGGCGTTTTTTCAAGATTACGATCTGGCATCATTTTTTCACAAATCGACAAAATACTGCGCACCGTTGCTGGCTGCTTTTGGGTCAGGGCAATCGCCGTAATGCCCTCTTCTTGCTCCAGCTTCTCCATCCACAATGCGGTGGTGGCAGCGTCTGCGAGGTCACTTTTATTCAGTACTTTAAGACAAGGGGTGTTACCGCGTAACTCTGGCACCATAGGGTTTTCACTACTAAAAGGAATACGCGCATCAAGCACTTCGATGATCAGATCAACCTGATTCATGATCTTGATGATCTCTTTTTTGGCCTTAAACATATGCCCGGGAAACCAGTTAATGGCCATAATCACGCTCTTTTAGGTTGTGTTCGTAGAAGAAAGCGCTAGTTTAACTCGGGTGGAGGAAAAACGGAAGTCTGACGGTGACAGCTTTGCCAACGTCACGCGAGGGCAAAAAACATGCCCACCCTACGCCATTCCATAGCAAGTTTCGGGTTTTATTAACTTTTCACCTCTTGTAACTGTTCAGCGTGCTTAGATTTCGCTTCAGAACAAGGCATTGTCGCACGGAAAATAGGCGCATATAGGTCATATGTAACTGTTTGAGTACGACAATAACGCCGTTATGGTGCGCAAGATGAGTGCGCCCAATAGTTACAATCTCTTAAGGTTAATCAGACGACTGGGGAATAACCACAATATCATTAAAACTGGCCATCGCTTGATAACGCAGTTCTGCTAACGCTTGTGCTGACAACTCGGCACCAATTAGTGTCGATGATTTTAGCGAATCACTGTTCACATCATCCTGTTTATCTGCAATCTCCATTACAGCATACCATCGCTGATACCATTGCTCATCATGCCATCAAAGACGCCATTGATTTGGCTGAACAAATGTAGCAGCCGTTCTTTATCTGAGGCACTCAACTGCTTAAATGACTGCGCCATAATCAAATCAATATGGGCAAATAACTCTTCACTCAGTGCATTTTGCTGTTGCCGAGTTTGACCATTACCACAAATACCATCTACTGCGGCATACACTTGTACCAGAGTCTTTTTATCATGTGAAGAGGTACATTGCAGATAATGAGTCTCCATCTGATTGACTAAATAATTGACTGGTTGTTGTGCACCGGATCCGGCAGGCATACAAGATTTAGTTGCTGGTGCAGTAGATTTATTCATAGAAGGTCCTTATTGTTATCTTTGGTTGCGCTTATTCTGACCTGTTTGTCATAAATTAAAACGAATCATAAGCCCCCAGCAAGCTATAACGCTAGGGAATTTTTGTAGTTCTTTGTATCAGAACGTATCCAACCCTAAAAATAATCCAGTATTAGATATCTGCTATAACTTGGTATTGAGTAACTGTTTGAGTACGAGAGTAACGCCGTTATGGTGCAAAAGATGAGTG
>JBLGCB010000316.1:0-8043 GCA_047617105.1 Phenylobacterium sp.
CTGAAATAGATATTGCGATCATGTTGTTGCCGTGTTTGGAAGTGGTGGTATTGGCGGTGATGGTAATGGTGCCTTCATCGGTGAATTTAATCGCATTACCCACCAAGTTAAACAAGATTTGTTGTAACCTGTCTTCATCGGCATAAATTGGCACCAGATCATGGGGCACGTCATTGATTAATTTAATCGGCTTATGGCTGGCCAAGGTTGCGCTAATGGTTAAGGTGACCTCAATGGAGGTGCGTAAGTCTGTGGCTTTGGGGTTGAGTGGAATATCCTGAGATTTGAGCTTAGAAAAATCAAGAATATCGTTGACCAGATTGGCCAGTCGTTTGCCGCTGGTTACCACCATGGCAAGATTCTTTTTGGTGTCATCGTTGAGTTCTTCGGTAGCCCCGTCGATCAGCGACTCCGTCAAGCCGATGATACCATTGAGTGGGGTACGTAATTCGTGAGAGGTATTGGCCAGAAACTCATCTTTGAGTTTATCGACTTTACGCAATTGCACCATGACTTCTCGTTCGTTACGACGTTTTTCTCGTTCGGCTCGGGTGATGGCGGCAATGATGGCAATGAGTATTAGGGTGTAGATGGTATAAGCCCACCAAGTTTGCCAAGGCGGCGGCAGCACGGTGATGGCCAATGATTTTGGTTGTTCGTTCCAGTAACCATCTTTGTTACTGGCTTTGACTTTAAAGACATAATCACCGGCATCCAGTTTGGTATAGGTGGCAAAACGGCGTTTGGCATCGGTATAAATCCAGTCTTCGTCCCAACCTGTCAGTTGATAAGCATATTGATTGAGCAATGGGTTGGTAAAATCCAGCGCAGTAAAGGCAAAAGACACTTGGCTTTCTTTATGCGTTAAGGTCAGGTGTTCAAGCACCTGAATATCTTCGCTTAGCGTGAACGTGGATTGGCTGGCATTGTTTTCGCGGTATGGATTAAAACCTTGGCCGAGGGTTTCGACTTCAAGCTCGATGTCGGGTGAGTTATCAGGGCGGATAGGCACGGATTGGTTTGAAACCTGAAAATCAGTAAAAGCGACGGCAGGTTTGCGTATATCATCAATGATGTTGTGTGGATAAAAACGGTTGAGACCATTGCTACCGCCAAAAAAGAGTTCACCATCGCCGCCTTTAAAATAAGCGCCCTGGTTAAAGGCATTGCTTTGCAAACCATCGTTGACATTGTAATTTTTGATGATGCCAGAGGTCGGGTTGATTTTGGACAAGCCTTGATTAGAACTGACCCATAAATTGCCAGCGTGGTCTTCGCTGATCCCCAGGATGGTATTATTGGCCAAACCATCGGTTTTTCGGTAGTGGGTGAATTGACCGCTGTTGTTCTGGTTATTGTTCTGGTTATTGTGTTGGTATTGGTTTAGGCCATTGGCGGTACCAATCCATAAAGAGTGGCGCATATCCTCATAAATGTACCAAGCACGATTATCACTTAAACTGTTGCTATCGTTTTCATCGTTGAGTAAATGGCTGAATTTTTTGCTGCTGATATCATAGCGATTGACGCCGCCGCCGTTGGTGGCGATCCACAGTATTTTATTGCTATCCTGGTAAATCGACATCACCAGATCATTACTTAAACTGTTGCGGTTACCTGGCTGGTGGCGCAAATGGCTGAATTGCTCGGTGCTGGCGTCAAAGCGGTTGAGGCCGCCGCCATAAGTACCGACCCATAAGGTGCCAAGGTGGTCTTCATGCACGGTCCTGACAACATCATTACTTAAACTGTGGGGGTTGCTGTGTTCGTTGACGAAATGCTTAAAACGGTTGGTCTTGGCGTCGTATCGGTTTAATCCGCTACCATTGGCACCCACCCAAAGGAAACCTTTGCTGTCTTCATAAATGGCGTTGATGCGACCACGGCTGATACTGTGAATATTGACCGGGTCGTGGTTAAAGTGAGTGAAGCGTTTTTGATTGGCATCGTAGCGGTTCAGCCCGCGATCGGTGCCGACCCACAGCGTGTCTGTAGAATCGACGTAAAGAGCATGAATTGAGCTATTGTTGAGGCTGCTGGGGTTGGATATTTCGTGTTTAAAATGGCCAAAGCGTTCTTTTTGCGCATCATATTTGCTGATGCCTCCGCCATAAGTGCCGACCCACAGTGTGCCTTTGTTATCTTCATAAATGGCATTAATACGGCCACTGCTGATGCTACGAGGGTTTGAGGGTTCGTTTTCAAAGTGAACAAAATTGGCGTTAGAGAGGGTTGGTAGTTTATTTAAGCCACTGCCTTCGGTGCCTATCCACAAGGCACCGGCTGAATCTTGGTGAATTGAACGAATCTGATCACTGCTGATACTGTTGGGGTTTGATGTTTTATGATTGAAGCGGGTAAAGGTATCTTGGTTGGTTTTGTTGTTGGCGCTTTGACGAGGGTTATAACGGTTTAATCCGCCTTTGGTGCCGATCCACAAATCGCCGCTGGCATCGACATAAAGTGCTCTGATGCGGTTGTTGCTTAAACTGCTTGGCTGGTTTGGGTCAGAGGTAAAGTGGCTGAATTTTTTGCTGCTGATATCATATTTGTCGAGGCCATGGCCTCGGGTGCCCACCCAGATTGCGCCCTTGCCATCGTGATGGATGGTGGTGATTTTATTGTCACTGAGGCTGTTTGGGTTAGCGGGGTCATGCTCAAAGTGGCTGAAATCCTGACTTTCACCATTGAATTTGTTGAGTCCACCACCGTAAGTGCCGACCCAAAGGTCACCATGGTTGTCTTGAGTGATAGACATGACTCGGTTGTGGCTCAGGCTGCGGGGATTATTGTCGTCATGTTTAAAATTGATAAAACGCTGGGTTTTGGCATCAAATCGGCTTAACCCGCCACTGTCTGTGCCAACCCACAGATTGCCGTTTTTATCTTCAAACAGAGTTCTTATAATATCATCAGCGATGGAATTTGGGTTGGCTGGGTTGTGGCGGTAAACTTTAAACTCATAACCATCATAGCGGTTGAGACCATCGAAGGTGCCAAACCATAAAAAGCCGTTACGGTCTTGTAAAATGCTGGAGAGTGAATTTTGTGACAAACCGTCTTCGATAGAAAGCCTGTCAAAGCTGACAGAAGGGCCTTGGCACCAAGCTGACAGTGAAAATAATAAAATAACCAGGTAAATCAACAGCCGCATGTAAGTATCCTGTGATGGTTAGATCATGATTGAGCCTGACTTGTGCCCCAATAGCAGATGCCAGTGCAAAGGGCTAATCTAGCACAAAAAGGGATGATGCATCTATGGTACTTTGGTCTAAAACCCTTATTTGTGCGAGAAAGACGATTTTGTTGGTTAGGAACTGATTAGTGTGGGTTTGTGGGGATCATCTTAATAATATCTTCAACAGTGTCGGCAAAATAAACCAGCTGTTGGTAGGCGGGTTTGGAGAAGGTAAATGATTCCAGCAAAAAGTGTAATTTGCGGCTTTCTTGTTGGCCAAAAATGATGATTTTTTTATCGAAATCTTGGTTTGCCTGAAGTTGATTCCAGCTGACAATAGTTTCAGCCATGGTCCCGAGTTGACCGTCTAAGACGATAAAAATATCGGCGTCACACAGCAGGCTCAAACGGGTGAAATAACAGGGTTTGGTGATGAGCTGGTCAATATACTCGGTGGTGGTATAACGCGAGTCGCCATACATCACCAGGTTGATGGTGCTGCTTTGCTTTAGCTTGTTATTCGGGTCTTGAGCTTCTTTCCAGCTGTGGCTTGTTCGCCAGGTTTGGGCGTTTCTCCAGCTGTGGGCACCTTGTAAAAAGCAATCCAATAAACCTGTGGTTGAGCCTAACTGAATATCAACTTCTAAACTGGCCAGCGTTCTGCCCAGCTGGTTGATTTGCTGATGATAATCAACCGAACCACTTAAATTGGCAGAGCCGAAAATAGAAATGCTGGTGCGAGAGGTCATCGTTAGCCACTGGCCAGTTGGGGTAAAAATTGATTTTGATTGGACTCGGTCGCAAAATTGAAGGTGTCGGCGACAATCGCAGCGGCATGATGGGCGGATAAAGAGGTATTGTTAATAAAAACGTATTGATCAAAGCGTTGTGGCACAGTATCGTGCCAGTTGGTGTTTAAACGTTTGGTTGAGGTCCATTCAATCAGGTTTTTTTCTGAATCGATGATATTCATTTTGCCGGGTTTTTCGGCCAGTCGTTGTTCGCTTTTGTTTCTTTGAATCAGTGCTGTCATACTGGCTTTGAGTTCTACTAGGTGGATGCGGTAGCCAAGACGTTCTAGAGAATCAATATAATTGGCGCCGTAGTTATCTTCAAGGTGCCAGACAAAGGTAAATATCAGCCCTTTGTCATCGCTTTTTAAAAACGCCTTGAATACTTGTTCTCTGATGCTTTCGACCAGAGAAGAATAGGCATCATCTTCATAATCGAAAAAGCGTAAAGCGAGATCATTGGACATATGATTATGAAAAAGTTTGAATCCAGTGATGGCTTCTAATGCTTTACCAACGGTCATTTTACCGACGGCAGGCGGGCCAAAAATGATAATCAAATCTTTTTTAGTCATTGATAAATCCCGTTATATTTACAAGTTTTTTTTGCCGACAGATTTTTAGCATAGTTCATCGTTATTAACAATAAAAACCTGGTTTAGCCGTGAAATTTACGGATTTTGCGGTTAAAGCGGCATGTTTGCTGACGGTTTGGTCAAAAATGTTGTAGCATGGCGGGTCAGTTAATAAGGGTGAATAAGATGATCGAACGGTTAGAGGTGCCAGCGCATTTGCACCGAAATGCAGTGAGTGTGCAAGCGGCAGGGCCTGAGAATACTGGCCAGGTTTTGATTGATTTGGTGACTGAAAAAGTGGGCTTGCAGAGCCTTGAGAATATTGATTTTTTGGATGTCGGTTGTGGGGTGCGTTTTTGCATGACCATTATAAATCGAGATATTGCGATTAAATCGTACACCGGGATTGAAATTCACCAACCGATTATTGATTTTCTCAAACAACAAGTGGAGCCGTTTGATCAGCGTTTTAGCTTTAGTCACTGGAATGTTTATAACCAGATGTATAATCAGCAGGGGGTTGATATCACCAGTCAGACCAATTTGCCGGTGGATGGTGAGTTTGATGTGATGTGTTTGATTTCGGTGTTTACCCATCTGATCCCGCAAGATTCGTTGGCGTTGCTTAAGTTAATGCGCCAACGTATTCGGCCGGGTGGTAAACTGTTTTTCTCTACTTACATAGACGATGAACTGGACCAGTTGGATGAGCCTTTTGATGACCGAGTGCCAGGCAAACCGTTGCAACACGCCTATTATGGTCGCCAGTATATGTCATCGTTGATAACACAGGCGGGTTGGCAGATTGAAGCGTTTTACGACAAGGAATTGGATAAATATATTCAGCATTATGTGGTGTGTACCCCAGTTTAAAGATTAACAACACCGTTTTCGCTGGCGAAAACGGTGTTGTTAATGGTTAAACTTTTTTATCCATCACAATATCTGCTTGGGCTTTTTTCATCAGTAGCTGGGCAACGTTATTCACGCCACCTTTTTTGCGCAATAAACTCTTTAATTCTGCTTTTTTTGAATCCAACAAACTAATACCCATGGCTCTAAGATCATAGGCTTTCCAAACCCCTGTTTTTTTGTTTTTTCTGACTTTAAATTCGATGTCGGTATCTGCTGAGTCAGGGTTGATGATATGGCTTTTGACCATCACCATTTTCTTGCCGTCAAAATTTTTCGCGGGGTCAAAGATGACTTTCTGATTGGTATATTGAGCAAACACGGTGGCGTAGGTGGTGATCAAGTATTGCTCGAACGCTTGGTAAAACGCTTTTTTATCGGCTTTTGAGGCTTTGATTTTGTATAACACCACTCTGGCGGCATAGCGGTGGTCGATATAGGGCATTAACTCTTCGCTGACGATGACTTTAAGGTGATTGGGGTCTTGCTGAATTTTTGCCTGATCAGTCGAAATTCGTTTGAATGCACTGTCGGCCACCTGTTGGATCATGTGATAGGGATTGATGCTGGTGGTTAAAGCAGGGCCTTTGGCCTGTTCGGCTGTCACCGCTGTTGCGACGCTGGCAAATAGGACAAAAAAGGTGAGGGCAAACAGTTGGGTTATTGATTTGGTCATGGTCATTCACTTGTTAAGGGGTTAGATAGGATAATGCTAAGCAGTATATTGAGCTGTGGCTGAACTGAAACTGAATGGCGGGGCGGGTGGAGTAATTGTTTAGCGTGCTTAGATTTCGCTTCAGAACAAGGCATTTTCGCACGGAAAATAGGCGCATATAGGTCATATGTAACTGTTTGAGTACGGAAATAACGCCGTTATGGTGCTAAAGATGAGTACGATGAGCAGTTACGATAAAATAAGGTTGCTGGACGAATAGAAGTTAAGTGCTATAGTTTTTATGTTGTGACTATCGCGATTTGCTGGGCAATGGCCTGGCAGATTGAACCAGAAATTTCTAAGAGGACACAAGACAATGGCAATAACACAAGGGCAGCTGACCTATGATGCAGAAGGAAACGAAGGCGGACCTTTTCACAGTCGGGTACTTCACGTGCCTTCAGATAGCTCAGGGCTGACCATCGGCCGGGGTTATGATATGAAAGAGAAAACGAGCAGTGGGATTGAAGCCAATTTGGTTGATGCTGGTGTTGATCAGGCGGATGCCGCCTTACTCAGCCAAGCTGCGGGACTCAGTGGCGCTACTGCAAAAACGTTTATTGTGGACAATGGCCTTGAATCATTTGAAATCAGCATGGAAGTTCAGGAGGCTTTGTTCGGACAGACGTATGAGACGATCAGTAAAGACGTCCAGCGTATCTGTAATAAACCTGATTGTGTTGCCGCTTATGGGCCAGTTGATTGGGATAACCTCAATGACAAAATTAAAGACGTGATGATTGACCTGAGATATCGTGGTGATTATAACCCGGCCAGCAGAAAGCGGATTCAATCGCTGGTGTCTAAAAATGATTTGGCGGGATTCAGCGAAGATTTATGTAACGTCGAGCTGTGGTCATCGGTGCCTAAAGGTCGTTTCCAGCGGCGAGCCGATTTTTTAACCTCGTAGACTTGTAGGATTGTAGCGTAGTGTAGCAGCCGTAGGGTGGTCACGTTTTTAGTGCCAACGCGTGACCTTGCGGCCTTTCACTCAATGATCGGCTGGTGCTTCTTGCTCACATTTAACGCAGTTCAATTCATGCCCTACCATCGATAAACGATCGGATTCTGTCTGCGTCCAGCGACGGTTTGTCCATGGTGGGTTATGGCGAACATGTTGAAAGTGGCCACAGTCCAACTCTGCAACCCAGTGATTTTCTTCATCTAAATGGTAATCTTTGATGGCTTTAAGCATATTGTTACCCCCCGTTATTAAATAAGTGCCATTCTTGACCCTTAATTGTAGCTGTGCCGACTTAGGTCGACTTAGCTTGATTCTCTGTCATTAATTCAACACCCTAATCATCATTGCTCATAGTGCTATTGCAATGGCAGTAGGATTTAATCCTTGCCTTTTTAGTGCGGCTATCATATACCTATCCTCCTTGTGCTTGGTGCAGAGAAAAGCAGTTATTTTCTCTGCCTCAACAGGCATCTATTAATCAATCTAGGAATCTTTATCTATGTCATTTGACGCTTTAGGCTTGTGTGATGAGCTGTGCAAAGCCGTTGCAGAACAAGGTTATACAACGCCATCGCCGATACAGATTGAAGCGATTCCGGCGGTGCTGAGTCAACGTGATGTGATGGCGGTGGCAAACACAGGCACCGGCAAAACGGCTGGTTTTACTCTGCCTATGGTGCAGCTATTGTCTGGTGGTTCTAGCCCACAGGCTCAATGTGTGCGGGCGTTAGTCATTACCCCGACCCGTGAGCTTGCGGCTCAAGTTGAACGCAGTGTGCAAAACTACAGCCGCCATATGAATATTCGCGCTGCGGCGGTGTTTGGTGGGGTGAGGATTGAGCCGCAGATAGCCCAGTTACAAGGGGGTTTAGATGTGCTGGTGGCCACGCCTGGTCGTTTGATTGATC
>JBLGCB010000317.1:0-8021 GCA_047617105.1 Phenylobacterium sp.
TCATCACTTACTAAGCCTGTTAAGCCCTCTGAACCATTGATCGAACGATAATCTGCTAGCACTTCGTCATAGGGAATATCTACGGCAATAAAATGCAACGCTTCAAATGCATCATCCGGTAACAGCCCGCTTAATTGCGAAAATGCCGCCATACTGTGGATATCACGTACCCTGGTCAGGCATTCGAGCGGCAAACCAATGTCAGTCAATTGTTGGTCGCTATAGCTATCAAATAGCGGTGCTGAGGTTTGTTCTGACAAGGGAACGGCTGCGACTTTGTTAGCCATCGCAGTACTGTAAAGTTGAATGGCCCCGGTAGACGGATGAATTCGACATTGATGATGTTTGGCCCAATCATCAACCGCATCGTGGTGACCCACCCACAGTAAAATAAACACGCCCTCTTGCGCTGGTTTTAATATAACGGCCCTATAAACCTGAGCAATGTTGACCGCACGCATATCAGGGTTGGCAGCATCGGTTATTTTTTTATAACCAATGTCGTTGCTATTAGGGTTGTGCCTGAATTTATTGACAAATTGAGTCACTTCTTTGTGCTGCTGTCGTGGCAGCTTTAACATGGCGGTGAGAAAATTCTCTGCCAGCACTATTTTAGCTTTCATGGTTGTCCTTTTAGATCTTTTACTGAATTCTTTCTTATTGAACAAGCGCGCTAATCAACGCTGCATCTACCGGGTCACTTAAACACTGCCAACCTGAGGCGGCAAATACGGCACTATCTTCTGCGGCGTCTTGTGGAAAAACCGCCAGTTGCCGATCACTCCAGGCCAGTTCTGCCATGGCCACCACCTCATCGCCGTTCATCAATTCATAACCGACCTCGGGTATCGTTAGATCAGTATTACTCAGTAAGGTAAAGTCCCCTTGCAACAAACAATCTTGCAAACATTCATGCCATTGCTCGGCATTTGGCGTAGATAACGATGACAAGGTTTGACTTTTTACCGTTGGGGTTTGCCAATCAACTGACTTTTTGGTACTCCAGCTAATATCAGGCAGTAATTGCAATAGGTTAAACAGTTTCCAGTAACCCATTAATGCCCTTTTATAATCGACATGGTCCACCGCCAAGTCATCAAAACAGATATGCAGCTTGAGTTTGTCGGCCAAAGTATCCAGATGCGCGTTGGTTTTGCCAAAGTTGTTGATAAAATCTGTCAGTTTGATGACCACCGCAATTTCGACCAACTTGTCGGTGTTTTGCAGGCTGTCAAGCAAACCACCAAACCAAAACGGCTCATCAATCAGCATTTCATCTGCTCGCTGTGATGGCGCATTTTCGTTCAGTTCTAGTGCAAGCTTTTGCACAATCGCAGTATTGATGTCACTTCTGCCTTGTTCGCTTAACCAACACAGGCTATGTACTGTGGCACATTGTTTAAATAGGGCTCGCTGTTGGGTACCACCGATAATCAAGGCGCGAAATAATTCAAAACTGTTTTTGCCTTGTTGCATGGCCAACCATTGTTCGTAGTTTTTGGGACCAATGTCTTTGCCCAGCATTGGCCGTAAACGAGGGTTTGGATATAAGTGCAGATACTCCTTGAAATGCTGGTTATCTCCAGTGCTTGAACGCTTGTCATTCGAACGCTTGTCATTCGAACGCTTGTCATTCGAACGCTTGTCATTCCAACCCAAGTCGTCCCAGCCCAAGTCATCCCAACATAGTGTCCACACCAAAAACTGACCAGAGCCAACAATGGCCTGGCGTTTTTGACTGTCCTCATCAACCTGATTAAAGTGATAGCCATAGCCATCCAAAAACACCGCAATGGGTTTAAGGTCATTGCTATTTTCATCGCTATGTTGATGACGCACAGGCCAAAACACTAAATCTGGTTTGCTTGGCACCGCCACCCCATGGCTTTGATTTAACAATACTTGTGGCTCAATGCGCCAAGCGTAAGATAATGCCCCTTGATCACTCACGGTGAGCAAATAACCGGGTTTGTCATTCACCCGGGTTTCGCTGATTTGCCATGGTTGTCCCGGGGCCTTAAGGGTGTCGATAAACTTATGCTCCAGTTCGCTTTGCAGCAGGATATTGGGGTTAACCTCAGATAATGAATTGATTTCAATCAGATCATTCCAGTGATCTAAAATCAAGCCAAACAATCCTTTGGCGCGATCACGAGAGATGCTTGGCATCTTTTGGCGGTCTCTGTAAGCATAAATACACTGGTAACAGCCGTCTTTGTTGGGGTCCTGATTGCAACCACAATTTTCCAGCTTGGCATGGGCCTTTTCAATCAGGGTCAATAAATGCTCAGGTTTAGAAAGCTCTTTTAAATAACCGGTTCCGCCGGGAATGGCATCATAAATCACTAGGTAATAACGTCGCCCTTCGCCCGCATTCACCGGTTCGCTGTAGGTGGTGCTTTTTATATGGTCAATGCTGCCGTTAAAATAATGTTTGATACCCAGCTGTATCGCCGCAGCAAAAGACGCTTCACTCACCGTATCATTGCTGTACATCGACACTGGCAATACAATGCGGATCGCCTCTGACGTCAACTCTCGGTATAGATATAAACAATCGATAAAATGCGCCGGGTCATCCGCGGTTTCAGGGTTTTTGTTATAGATGCAGGTTAAGTCATGTTTAAAAATCTTGGCTTTTTGGCTTTTCACCATGCCGCACTGATCGCACACTTTAAAACCACTGCGATGGTCAGTATCTCCGGCAATGGCAATTTCTTCACTCTGGTTATCAGGCGCGCCAAAGTTGATGTCTTTGATGGTGATTTTTTTAACAAAGTCAAAACCAAAGGGCACGGCTTCATTGTCGAGTTTGTGGGCCGAGAGAATATCCTCAGGCTGATAACTCACCAGCATTTGGCGCTTGTAAAATTTCGGCTCACGATTATCACTGTCATCAGAAATTCGCGCGTCACGCTCATTACTGCGGGCATATACTTGGCGTAATTTGAGCATTTGGGTGAGTTGACTGGTGTCATTCCAGCCGACACTGCCACAGCGGGTGCAGGTTTTATGGCTATCTTGATTCGCCTGGATGTTTTGGCTGTGATGGCAATGATTGCAAATCCGCCAAGTTTCAATTTCGGATATCTTGAGGTCGACCTGTTCGATATCGACTTTGTAACCACCGGCATAAAAGTAATTGTCTGGGGCCAGTTCAGACAAAGCCGATGCCGCTGGTCGTTCGTATTGGTAGCTGGTTTTATAAAATTTGCTGCCGTCTTCAGTCGATTCATGAGCTTCTTTACGCCGCCATATAATCGAACGTATGGTGACGCCTTCCTCCGGAAAAGCGTAGTTGGGTAACAAACCTTCGTCGGTAAAAAAGTTTAAGGTGTGTTTTTTGTGAATACTGTTGATCAACGCTCGCACGGCCTCGCGTTCGCCATGCAGCTCAGCCACTTTGTCATTATGGTCTGGTTCTTTAACCGGGGTTTTGTCGAGTTTACGTAACCCGTTATCAATTCTGCTGACTCTGCTTTTAAAGCCTGTACGCTCAACAATTAATTGTTGCAAACGGGTGTTGATACGCCATATCAATGATCCCGCTTGCTGATCATCACCCTGGATAAAATGGCTCAAATGGGCCACTGCTTCGGCATCAAGGGTATTGGCAGAACCGGTAAACAATTGGCAGAACTGTGTCAGTAACCATGCACAGTGCTGGTGGATATAATCAAATAACAGATACGGAAATTTTTGGCGCTGTTGGTGTTCAACGGTATTGAGTAATTCACTGACATAACGGGGCAGTTGCGATTCATCGGCCCCTTGAAAAACCCAGTTGTCAAAACAAAAGGCAGTGAGCTGGCGTTCTAATACCGCAATCGCTTTTAAGAAAATGCCCGGTGGTTCAACCGCACCATTCATCATTAACTCAGGGGCATCATAATAATAAAGGTCGTGGGCGTTGCCGCCGCTAAATGTGGCGTTAAAAGCATTGCCATCACGGCGTCCGGCCCGACCAATTCGTTGCAAATAGTTGGCTTGAGCCGGTGGCACTGAGCATAATGCCACGCTTGATAAATCACCGATATCTATGCCCATTTCTAATGTCGGGGTCGCTGATAACAGGTTGATATCCCAGCTTTGTTTGCCTTTTATAAAAGACTGCTCAACCTTTTCTCTTTGTGGCCGTTCGAGTAAACCCGAGTGTTCATAACCATTAACCCGCACCAAATCAAAGTGGTCCCATCGTGTCGCTTGGGGTGGCTTGCTTGCCGTCATAAAATGACCGACACAACCAGGCACAATGCAAGGCGCTTTCACCCAATAATTGAGCAACTGGCGGTCAATGTTGAGGGTGGTAGAACATTGGTCACAGCCAAGTCGCGTCAGGTTTTGGCTAATTTGCAATGTTTCGGGGGCAAGACCATAAATGGCTTCGTCTCGTAACGACTCACTACGGATGATGTGTTGGCGTTTTAAGGCGGCAAAAGTCCGCTCAAAAATGAGATTGGCTGCCGTGGCGGCAAAAACAAAATCGTCACCAGTGATGGTCTTGGCCAACCAAATTAAATAACCACATTGGCCGCTATTTTTTTTGATCACATAATCAAAATTGGCCGAGACTTTGTTGAGTGAGATAAAACGGGGCCGACGAGAACGACGGCCTAAGTTGGGCATGTAATATTTGCTGCTGTTAATTTTGTTGGTTTGAAAGTTCTCACCGCCACTGCTGATATATGACTGCAATCCCGGATGAAAAATGGCCCCGTTTAAAGCCATCAGGCGCAGTAATCCAGCGACAAACTGTTCAACCCGGGTGACAGGCAATTGCGCCAATTGAGTCACTTCTTCGCTTAATGCATGGTGAATTTCAAGACACGCTTGGGCCAGTGCCTCGGTTGGATAGGTCAGGGCGGCATAAAACGATTTATTCAGTGAGCGACCCTGTCTCGATTGCATCCCCACCTCTGCGTACAGTGCCCAGCCGAGTCGCGATTGCACATGTTTGATTAGGTTGGTTTTATCTGGCAAGGCAGCGCTGTCGACCAGGGTTTTATAGTGGCTTTGCCATTGCATATCAGGCGAGATATAACGGCCGACAAAATCAGCCGGGTTATTACTGTGGCGCAGCGCATACTGTCCTGCGGCGATTGCCGTTTGCGCCAATGACTGGTCCGGTGGTGCTTGGGCAATCACTTTGGCCAGCAGGCTGCGAATGAGTAAAGGGTAAGTACGCGAGGTAAAAAAACCGGCCCTATGGGCGGCATCCTGCACCGAATCACTAAAGGTGATCAGTTGTTTATCTTGGTTATAACTTGAACCAAATAACTGCTGTGACATCACGCTGATTAAACTGGCCACTCGCGCCCCCAAAATGCTTAAACCTGATTCGCTGTAGCAAAATGGACAGTGGTGTTTTGCCACCCGCATCGCGCCGCCATCTCTTAAGGTTTTAACATCGGTTTGTTGCGCCATAAATATCAGGCTCAAGTGCGGTTGGGCACAACTGCGACACACCGGAGAATTGGCCTCATTGAGGGTTAGGCAGGCGCGGCAAAGTTGATGAAAACTGCCGCGTTTGGTCAAACCTTCCATCACTTTTTTGACCGGAAACAATAATACGGCTTCTGGCCGATGGTCAAAGTAAAGTTGGTAAAACAAGGCTGTATCGTCATTCACCTGTTGGTCGGTGCTGGTATATACGCCGCCCCAACCGGTTGAATGACAATCGCGACAGTGGATCACTGGCAGGTGTTTGATATCGCCATCGAGCCGGGTTAAATCATCGTTAAATTCGATGTATGGCAGCGCGTTATCGCCATTGCCGACACTGGCGACCATACGCCGGAGTTCTCTGAGCCATAGCTGAAACCGCACTTGCAGTAAAGGTAACACTGGTCGGGTTTTGCCCTGCGCTTGACGGGTTTGTCGACTGGCTGGGTTTTCGTGGATGGCGGTACGAGCCACCGCAATCAGGCTGCAAAAATTTTCAATCAACTTTACTTTGTCGTTGATGGTGCCATCGGTCATACCGAGAATATTTTGCGCCAGCGTTTGCACCGCCACCACTTCGCCGTGGAGATTTTTGAGCAAACGGTGAAAAAACTGATGTTGACGCAAAGCCTGGCCGAGCCTAATTCGCTGGGCCAATCCTTGGTCACTGTCATGGTCTTCGCTAATCGAAAAGCGTTCATCACCAAACCAAACACCGATGCTTTGATTGATATAGTTATCTCGGGACATAGCGGTTTGCCAGCGTGGTAAATCTTCGGCTTTGGCATTTAAAAAATAACTTGGCTGAGCATCAGCCAGATACTCGGTGGCGCTATAACGGTCCTCGGTGACAATAGACTGGTGCGCAAAAGTGGCATCAAAAATATCATCGGCATAACGGGTTAACGGGGCAAAATCATCACCGATAGTGGCCGATGTGCCAATACAAGCGAGGTGATCTTTGGGGGTTTTCAGTCGGTGCTTTAACCGCCTGAGCAAACAGGACAAATCGGTGCCTTGTGCGCCATCAAAAGTATGTAGTTCATCCACCACCATAAATTGCAAGGTTTGTGGCCCATTGTGCTGCCAAATCGGTTGGTCTTTGGGGCGCATTAACAAGTAGTCGAGCATTTTATAATTGGTCAATAAAATATCAGGGGGATACTGGCGCAGGGTATCTTTGTCGGTGATGACCTTGTCAGCGCTCATGGTGACGGTTTGATGCGCGTCTTGTTGGCCAACAAACAGCCCAACAGTGACTTTATGTTTTAATCCCGAATTGGCGTGGATGGTGGCGGCAAAACGTTTGGCCTGATCGGTGGCCAGTGCATTCATCGGATAGATGATAATTGCTTTGATGCCCTGTGAGGGGTCGGCGGCACAATGATTTAAGATGGGATACATAAAACATTCGGTTTTACCCGAGCCAGTACCCGTAGCCACCAATGTCGATTGTGGTTTGGCCCCGTCAGTGGTCGAAAGCCGTTGATAGGCGTGGGCCTGATGGGCATATGGGGTAAAGGGCAAGCGCAGTGCCGGGAAAAAATCTAGCGCCAAGCTACCTTGACGAAAAGGCAAGCTGACCGACACATAGGGTCCTTTGGATAACCGCCCTGAGTCTTTGAGTAGGTCTGACATGGCCGTGGTGCTAGAATTAGTGCCAGAATTAGCAGCATCTCGTAAAAACAACGGCGAACGCATTTCAAAGGTATTGAGCAAAAAATCTCTGATGGCCTCATCGACCTGGGCACTGATGACGGATGGCAGCATGGTTTAGTTTCCCTGATTAAATCGTTGTTCAAATGCAGCCCACACGGTGACGTAATCGGCCTCGCGATTGCATTTATCAAATGGGGCTAGGTATTGAACGGTGCGTTCAACAGGTTCATCGTCTAGTTCTGAGGGAATGGTGTCATCGAGATAAGTTTTACTGACCGTGCCCGATTGTAAATCTTTGATGTCTGCCCAGCCCAGTTGGGCATCGGTTTGCGACCAAGGTTTGGCTTTAGAACCACTCCCGTTTGGCAAAATGGCGTCGCTGCCTGCAACAAAAACCCCGTTATCGATGGCGGTGGTGAAACTATTGTTTTTAAATTTGCGGTCTAGACCGACCCCAATGAGTCCTTTGCTGGCGGTGAAAACAATTCGTCCTGTGGTGTCATACCAAGTATCGGCTTCATATTGACGCATCACCGGAAATTGTACGCGGTAGAGGGTTTGCAATTCTGCTAAGGTTAGGCCCAATGCCATGGCGGCCAATACGTCGATTTCGACCAGTGCTTGGCGGCGGGTATAGTCGCTGCGTAGTGCACAATCTCGGTGCCAGTCTTGGCTGAGGTTTTTGAAAAAAGCGTTGTTTAGGCGGGGATCGTGTTTTTTACTGTTAGGTGTGGCCCATTGTTCATTGGCAAATTCAGCCTGCCATTGCTGCGCCCATAACTCGGCATATCCTTGAGTTAAACAGTTCAATGCTAAACTTCTTATCCCTAAAGCTGCGGTAAAAGGCGTTTGCTGCGGTATCGGTAAAAATTGTGCCAAATCATTTCTGAAATGTCCTTTGCCCGTACTCTTGACATAAA
>JBLGCB010000318.1:0-7985 GCA_047617105.1 Phenylobacterium sp.
GTGACTCTGATGCATCGCTTTGTAAAAGACAGAGATCTTTTCTTCGACAAAAACAAAATGCTCTGTGCCGAAGAGGTAATCTCAATATTTGGCTATGGTGCAGGCAACCCCAGAAGAACAGTCTCTGAACTCATCAATCAGCACAAACTGATTGCATTCAAGCAAGAGGGGCGATTTTTAGCGCCCGAGTTTCAGTTTAACGCCAAAGCAACGCTGTACCCCGAGCTTCAAGCGGTCATTGTTGCTGCCAAGGATAAAGGTATTGGCCATTTAGAATTGGCCATGTGGTTATCCAGAAACAGCCATTTCATTTTAGGCTACCAGAGAAAAACAAAAGATTGGTCCGGTCAACTGTTTTCTGAAGCACTACAAGAGATAAACAATCAAGACCATAACAATGTTCAGGTTTTCGACGGCAAACCTATTGATACTTTGGCCAAGGGAGACCTAAAACTTTTTGATAGTCTCGTGACACAATGGTTAGATCCCCATGCATTTGAGCATATGGAAGGAACCATTGTGAATGAATAAAACAGGCATTCGTTTTAACGCATACCAGGTAAAGTCAAATGCGGTGCTTTATCATGTTTATACTGAAAAATATGGTCCACCCACGTTTAATGATAGTGGTCGGGGACTGCGTCGGTTTGACCCAATATTTAAACCTGATGGCAGTGTCATTGCCTCTTACTACGCAGCATTTTCTGATCTCGTTGCCTTAAACGAAACCGTCATACGATTTAACGATTCAAATTACCCCCAGTTGAGTTGGCGTCCAGAAACCAGCCAGGAAATTAGTGATGGGCTGACAACCTCCTTGTGTCAGGTGATGGTAAAAAGGCCGCTGCAATTGATTGATTTAGAAAGCCTAGAAGACATGCAAGGGAATAAGCCCATTGAATCTCTATTACATAGTGATGAAACGGCGTATCCAAAGCTTCATAGTTTGGCAGAGTATCTAGCCCACAATTTTGAACAATATGATGGCCTGATTTGGGATAGTTATCAGCGCGGCACACCAGGAGAGCGTGCTGTTTTGCTATTTGGCCATAAAGTGAAAACAACCGACTTGCATATCAGTGCGCACGACGCATTAAATTCAGCCGGCAACCTTGATCGGTTGAGAGATGCGATTCGAGCGACAGGTTGTATTGTTCCAGAATGGTTGCTTAGATAATTAAAAATCGACGTGGACAGTCACTTTTATAGCTCATCATTGAACAAACAGTCATAGGCCAACCTAGAGTGTGGTTGAATGATGACGAATGGTTCATGGTGCGCAGTGCTGCTCGTACCTCGCATTTCGCTACGCGAAAGCACCCTACGGTTAAATCCCCAAGAGCAACTGTTACCCAGTTTGATCGGAACCCAAAATAGGTAGTGGATTTTTTAGCTCACCATTTCTTCAGACTAGGTGACTGTCCCTTCGGTTTATTTCTTCAGACTAGGTGACTGTTCCTTCGGGATCTGCTCCCTCTCCTTCTTTCCCTTAACCTACTAAATTTAAGCCATTTTTTAGCAGCGCTTGCTATGTGGCTAATAAGTCACATGTTTTGGCTAATCAGTACTAACCACTGTTTTCATTCGTCGAGTATATTAACACTATTGCTGTGGGCAGCAACGAACGACAGGTTGGCTCACAGCTGTTTGTGTGTATCACCAATTTTAAACAAGTAATTATGGAATCCCAAAAAATATGATGTTAAAAAAATCTACTTTATTGTCTCTATCTGTTGTCAGCTTCGCTGTCAGTCTTGGTTTAAACGCTGCTGTTGCAGCACCTGCTAAAGCAGCACCTTCACTTTTACCTTCACCCCAACTTCAAGTGCTCAATGCGCCTTTGGCCATTGCTGGTCTCAATGCCGCCAATGTGATTGCTGATGAATATATCGTGGTTTTTAAAGATAATGCCTCTGCCAAAACCATCAAGCAAATCAGTCAGCGTATCACTAAGTCTAATCAGCTTGACCAGTCTTATGCGCTGGACAACAAACCGTTGCGTCGTTTCTCGCAAATTAATGGATTTTCTGGTCACATCACAGCTGCTCAGTTAAAGCAGTTAGCACAGAATCCGGCCGTAAAAAGTATCGAAGCCAACAGAGAACTGTCACTGGCATTTACCACCAGCAGTGCCACTGCGGGTTCTTGGGGAACCGATCGCCTTGATCAGCAGCAACTGCCGCTAAGCAGCACTTATTCGCCAGCGGGCAATGGTAGTGGTGTCCATGCTTATGTGATTGATACCGGTATCAACACCGCACATAATGATTTTGCTGGCCGTGCGGTATGGGATTTTACCTCCTCGGATGTTAGTGATGGTAATGATGATGAAAATGGCCATGGTACCCATATGGCCGGAACTGTCGGCAGTAACACTTATGGTGTTGCACCGGGGGCGACTTTGCACGCGGTTAAAGTGCTCGATGGCACTGGTAACGGTAGCTTGGCAGGATTGATTGAAGGGATTGAATATGTCACCGCAAATCACCAAAGCCCAGCGGTAGCAGCCATTGGTATCAGTACCTCGTTTTCAGCGGCGTTAAATGATGCTATTGCGGCATCAACCGCGGCGGGCGTCAGTTATGCTGTGCCGACAGGCGATTACAGTCAGCAAGCTTGTTCGTTTTCACCCGCTTCGGCACCATCGGCGTTAACCGTCGCGGCCAGCCGTGCCAATGATGATGCTTCACCTTATTCAAACTCAGGGGCGTGTGTCGATATTTATGCACCAGGTCTTTATATCAAATCGCTATGGCATACCACCAACAACGCTAATAACACCATCAGTCACTCACCCATGGCAGCCGCGCATGTTGCTGGCGCTGCGGCGGTGATCAGAGGTAATGATGTGACGTGTACGGTCGAACAAGTCAGCACCAAGCTGCTCAGCCAAGCCCGTAGTGGGACTTTGTTGAATGTGCCATTTAACACGCCTAATTTGCTGTTAGGGGTGCCAACAGTCGCTGATGCGGCAGATACCAGCTGTAATGGGGCAGTGGCAAATACCATCACACCATTTGATAATGCTCCAACTTTTGCGCTGGAATCGGGGGCTACTGTGATTGATACTTGGTCATATAACGCCAACTTTCTTGATTCTATGGTGAATACCAGTCGTAATAGCATCGCAGGGTTGGACTTTGTATCTACTGGTCACCATATCCACCACCAGGACATGGCTGTGGATCCTGCGGATTCTATCGATTACCTTTCGATATTTCCTGGTACGTTTACCCTGACTTTGGATGATCCTTCCTATGCGCTGGGTTTTCACTCTTATATTCAGAGTCCTTTTGCAGTGACCACCGTGACAGTGACACTGGCATCAGGCCACACTGAAAGTTTTGACTTTAATGCTGCTGATACCTATATCGGCTTTGTCACGACCACCGATCCAATAAAGCAATTGGAATTGGTTGTGCCTGAGGGGCTCGAAATGGTTTATTTAGCGCGTTAAAATAACGCTCTTATTTTTTATCGGTGATGGGCAGCTGCAATATGCTGCCCACACCGACATCGAATCAACATTTACCTCACCGTTGAAAAACTGTTCTATATTTTAAAGGGCGGCTTTTTATCTAGCAGCTAATATTACTCTTTAATACCCATCCCAGCATACTTCACGCCTGACAGGTGAGCCATTTCCCTATGCCAAGTCGCCAAGTCATGACGATTAAATTTTGCCAAAGCATCGTGGCCACAAGCCCTAGACATCACTGACATTAATTCTGTCGATGCTTGAAAAAAGTTGTTCAACTGAGCAGCAGATTTTTCAACATTTAAGCGTTGGCGTAAATCTTTTTTCTGGGTCGCAATACCCGCTGGACAGTTATTGGTATTACACATTCTTGCTGCCACGCAGCCTATCGCCTGCATAGCACTGTTCGATATTGCAACTCCATCTGCACCCAAGGCTAACGCTTTAACAAAGTCTATTGGCACGCGTAAACCGCCAGTAATAATAAGCGTGACTTTACCACTGACGCCTTGTTTGTCTAGATATTGTCGAGCACGCGCAAGTGCGGGGATCGTTGGTACGCTAATGTGATCTCTAAACATTTCTGGCGCCGCACCTGTGCCGCCACCTCGGCCATCCAAAATAATGTAGTCTGCACTGGCATCTAAGGCGAATTGAATGTCTTCTTCAATATGATTAGCACTGAGTTTAAAGCCGATGGGAATACCGCCAGTCACTTCACGCACTCGGTCAGCAAATTTTTTGAAATCTTCTGCCGTCACTAAATCTTTAAAGGTTGGCGGAGAAATCGCTGGGGTGCCTTCTTCTATTCCGCGTACTTGCGCAATTCTGCCCGTGTTTTTGTTACCGGGCAAATGGCCGCCGGTGCCCGTTTTTGCCCCCTGCCCGCCCTTAAAATGAAATGCCTGAACGTTCTTGAGCTTAGACTCATCATAGCCAAACGCTGCACTGGCCAGTTCATAAAAATATTTTGAGTTTGCCGCCTGCTCTTCGGGTAACATGCCACCTTCACCAGAGCAAATCCCTGTGCCTGCCAGTTCAGCCCCTTTGGCCAAAGCAATTTTTGCTTCTTCAGACAGTGAGCCAAAACTCATATCTGAGACAAACAATGGCATACTGAGTTTAAGCGGTTTTTTGCTTTAGGTCCGATCACTAATTCTGTATTGACCGCGACATTTTCCATCAATGGTTTGTTGGCCATTTGCGCCACCATGATTTGTAAGTCATCCCAGTGTGGCAGCTGATAACGTGGCACACCCATGGATGTCATGGGGCCATGATGGCCCATTTTAGATAAACCTTCACGCGCCAGTTGATGAATTAATTCTACGGTTGGCTCTTCTTTGGTGGCGGTAGCAGTCGGGATATTGGCCACTTGAATTTGCACACCAGGCCCTTCTTGGCCCACCTGACCTTTATCGAATTGTTTATGACTGCCATCGCAAAAAGGGCTATTGGCAGAGTGTTTGCATTGGCATAAATAGGCATCACCGCTTTCTTGGGCAGTAAATGCTTTGGGTTTAAAACTCGTGCCTGCGTGAGAACCGTCACAAAAAGGCTGGTTACTCGATTTACCACAGGTGCAAAAATAATATTCTTCGCCCTGATTAAGATTCGCTTTTTTGGGTGTTATTGCTGCAATTATAGGTTTAGTCATTGTTGCTACCCTTGATTGGCTGAGAGGTTACATTTTGAGTAACTATTGATCGTGATAATATTGTAGACCATCAATACAATAGTGGTGACATCCATGTTAGTGGTTTGCGGGTAATTCAAACCACAGGGCTTCAAGCGTTGATATTGCTTCAAGCTCAAGCTGTTGGCTTGGTTCAACTGCAAACGCGTCACCCGCGGCAAAATTTTGGTCATTCACCCTCAACTCTCCTTTAATCAGATGTAAATACCCAGCCCGCTGTTGAGCAACCAGTTTGAAAGTCTCTTGTTGTTTTAAAACTAGGCGAGACAAGCTCGCATCTTGATTGATTGACAACGAACCATCTTCTCCTTGAGGGGTGACAAGCGGCGTTAGTTGACCTTTTTGGGCGATGTTTTTTTGTTCATAACTTGGCTTAATGCCCATTTTATTGGGTTGGATCCAAATCTGTAGAAATTTTACTGTGTCAGTTTTAGACGCATTATATTCAGAATGCATCACACCAGTACCGGCACTCATGCGCTGAATGTCACCGGCGGGCACAATATGTTGATTACCTTCACTGTCTTCATGCTTTAATGCGCCTTGCGTCACATAAGAGATAATTTCCATGTCGCGGTGACCATGTGAACCAAAGCCATGACCAGGCATGACCATATCGTCGTTAATGACCCGTAACACAGAGATGCCCATGTGCTTTTGATCGTGATAATGACCAAAAGAAAAACTATGTTTGCTTTGCAACCAACCTAAATTTACCGTGCCTCTTTCTTCAGATTTTCTGATGTATTTCATCGCCAATGCCTGCATTTAGTTTCAATGAAGTCAGTTTAATATTATCTTGGTGAGATTAAAATTAGTTAATTTAGCGTAAATCGTTCTGTTTAAACGAATGATTGTTTACATTGAACTCTCAGCTCGGCTAAGAATGCGCTCGCTGCGGGGCCTAGGCTGTCTGCATCTTTAAAAATCAGGTGGAGTCCCATAGTGCGCTTGCTATTGTGACGTAAAGGTAAGGGTTTAAGTTGGCCTGTATCGAGCTGATCCTTGATGGAACTCATGGGTAACCATGCGAAGCCCAGTCCATGACATATCATATCAATGGATGTTCGCAAGTGGCTTACCGTCCAGCGTTGATGAGCGCCTAACCAGCCAACATCACTTTTGTTCAGTAATGCTGAATCTCTGATCACCACTTGTCGATGGCTTTTTAAGTCTTGTTCTGATAACGCTCTATTAAGTGTATGCAGTGCATGTTCAGGATGGGCCACGGCAATAAAATCAATCTGGCACAACTGTTCACTAGAGCCATCGATTAATGCCACAGGAGAAATGGCGATATCAACATCGGCATTGTTGAGCAATTCGCTGGCACCATTAAGCACCGATTCGATCAATTCAATTTGCAACATGGGATATTGCGCAGACACGCTGCGTAATACCTTATACAACAGCAATTGAGGGAACATTTCATCCACCGCAATTCTTAAGTGGGCCTCAGTACCTTGACCCAGTGTTTGACCGACGATTTCTAATTTGGCCGCTTCATCAAGCAGAAAATTGGCCCTTCTTAACATCAATTCGCCGGCTTCGGTCAAAATGGTTTTTCGCCCTTCAATATGGAATAACTTGACCTCTAAGGCACTTTCTATTTTGCCAACGGCATTGTGAATACTGGACTGACTTTTATGTATGCCTTGAGCAGCCTGATTAAAACCACCAAATTGAACCACAGCGCGAAACATCCGCCATTGCTCTAATGTTACTCTAAGCATCTGTTACACCCTTTGTCATTTTATCGTTGTTGCTCATAATATTGTCCTTTAAACAAGATTAGCAGTTTAAATGAATACCACACTTTGCCACCGATCAAACAGGGTAACAATTGCTTCGGGATATTTAATCCGCCAATTAAAATGCCTAATACAGCCCAAGTTGTTGAGTGTGCTGAGGTAAAATGATGAGGTACCTATAATTACCATCGTAAGAAGCTGGTTTTAACCTGTTTAAACACGGTTTGTTATCCGGCTAATAACAATGTTAAAAGGTTCAAGCAAGCAGGCATGGATAAATAGAACGGGGTCGCGAAATGTCGCCTTTTCGATGGGCTGCTTGTGTTGCATCCCTTATTGTTTCCTCATCATATCCCTAAGTTGAATTCGTTGATTGATGGTTTTCTTCGTCAGCGGATCCTTGGGGTCTAATTCCCCTTCCATGATTTCGATCGCTTGGTTAAACCAATCCAAGGCTGTATCATATTTTCTTTGTTGTTGAAAAATAGGCGCAATTTTAGCTAAGCATTTGCCCACTTCAATCGCTTTAGAGCCAAACTCTGCTGTCATGCAATCGACTATTTTCTTATAGTAGGGTAGAGCTTCTAAGAGCTTCGCTTCTTTTCCATAAATCTTTACTATCGCTTCTAATGATTGCTTGATAGCAGGGTCGGTCTGAGGTAAAACTCTATCTCGTAATTCCAATCCCTTTTTATGTAACTCTAAAGCTTTTTTATGGCTATTTTCAAATTTTTTCCCTTCAAGGTAATAAGCTGAGCCAACACAGGGGTGTTCTGGGACAAAGGTGATTTCGTTACCATAAAGTTTTTCCTTTTTGTTGCAATGTTGCCAAAATCCTTCAGTTGTCCAATGTTTATCACTCCGCCTGACGTACATTCGCCCCAGTTCAGTTAATATGCTTTTCACGTTAAAGTGCTCAGGACCATAAAATCGTTCATTGATTTTAAGCGCACGCATATAACAGTCTACGGCTTCATGTGGCTGGCGCTCCCGTAAATGTAAATTAGCAATGCTCTCAAGCATCGGCACTAACTTGGTGTGTTTTGGACCAAATATACTT
>JBLGCB010000319.1:0-7974 GCA_047617105.1 Phenylobacterium sp.
GAAAAACAACCAGGTTGCAATGAAACGCCAATAGCATCAACTATAGGGGAAAGTAACTACTCATACCAAAAAAGCACCAAAACCCATTGACAGGTCCCAATTTTTACTGCTAAAGTAGACACCAATTTGACAACACAAGGATATGGAAATAGTAACTTAAAGGAACCTTTTCAGGAAAAAACCATGCCTTCAATTGTACTATCAAAAAAATTAGGCCAATGGATTGCCGCTTTATATCAACATGCCCAAATGCTACCGGTGGCAGAATTTAAGCCTTGGTGTTTTAGCGCTTTAAATGAGGTAATTGAGTTTGACAGTGGGTTATGGGCCACCCGTTCAGATGTGATGCGGCTTAATGTCGATCACTGGGTAGAAGATACCTTTGTTCACAATCAGCCAGCGGAATTTATGGCCAATTATGCCGCCATCGCCGCCCGTTCACAGACCACAGATAACCTCAATCAACACCTGATGGCCAATCCTGAACGTTTTATGTCGCTGTGGCAAAGTTGTCCGAAGCAACAATGGCTTGAAAGCCAATTTTACCTCGAACATTGTCAGCAATTTAAGGTCGAAAACGCCATTTCGGCGATCACCATGTCCAGCGAGCATTCAGTCATAGGCCATGTATTCAGCTTTTACCGCGCACAACGAGACAATGACTTTTGTGACGACGATATTTTACTGGCCAACTTTGCCCTGCCCCATTTGGTAGAAGCCTTTCGTATCAATGTACTCAGCTCATTTGGCCACAGCACCAGTGCGCGCGGCGCAGTCAGGGCGGTGGTAGATCGGTTTGGCGAAATTATCGAAGCCGAAGAAGGTTTTTATCATCTGATGAAAGACAAAGATTTGCTGCAAGGCTCCCGCCTCACCATTGCACAACTGGCTCAAATCACCGCATCAGAGCAACTGAACCTGCAAGGACTGGTATTAACGGTCTCATTCAGCGACGGTGTGCTGTATCTTGAAGCCTGTGAAGCGTCTTTGGTTGACCGATTGACCACACGACAAAAAGAGGTCTGCCAGCTGATGATTAAGGGGTTAACCAATCAAGACATCGCCGACTGTATGCCCGAGATAAAACTCAACACCGTTCAAGCCCATCTGCGCAATATCCTTAAAACCCTAAAAGTCAGCTCCAGAGCGGCCGCGACAGCTTATTTGATCAGGCAAGGCTTTCACCAATGAACGCGGCACCTCGGGTGACCACCAATAAAGCGTTAACCATATCCAACGCCATTAGCCAAATTTACCACTATACCCAGGGCGGTAGCTTAACCGAATTCAAACAAAATGCGCTGGCACAATTGGCCAAGGTCATTGATTTTGATTCGGCTTGTTGGATTATTCTGACAGGTGATAACCCCCAGCCTGATAACGTATTTTTATCTGCGCTGCCACCACACCTCGAGCCGACTTATGATCATCATTTATTGTCCAAACTGCAAAATTCACCTCAACAAATGGTGACACGAACAACAGACAACAATATCCACAATACTCAGCACATCGTCATTTTAAACCGAACAGCGTCAAACTCGGCCTTTGACCAACACGATATCAACAGCGCCAGTTTTGTTGTAGACAACCTTAAACAGGCTTTTCACTTATATCTTCAAGCACAGTTAAAACGTCACTGGATTTGTCGCCACAGCCACAAAGCCATTTGTGACAAAAACGGGCTGATTATTGAAGCTGAGGCAGGGTTTTTCGACATTTTAGCACAACAACTGAGCGGCTGGGATCACCGCCATTTACCGCCAGAATTTAACCCCCACAAGCCATCCGCTAAACTCGAATACGGCAATATCAAAGTACAAATCACCCTAGATAACGGGGTTTATGTCGCCGAAGCTTATGAATTTGATCCATGCATTGAATCGCTCACCAAGGCAGAGAAAATCGTCGCCAAACATCTGCTGCTCGGGGCCACCAACAAAGAAATTGCCCAAGCCCAAGAACTCAGCCCAAAAACCATAGAGCATCAGGTGAAAAGCCTGTGCAACAAACTGGATGTCACTGGTAAAACCGAAGCGACCTGGAGATTACAAAAATCCAATTATTGTTTTTGACCAAATGATAAAAAAAAGTGACAAAAAAAACCCCAATCAGAGCACAACTTTAAATTTGTCTGCTACACTTATTTTCAATCAAAAACGATAACAACTCTATATAACAACACAGGAGCACCACCATGTCATTTCTCGACGATTTGGAAAAAAACATCGCGAACGTCGCCAATCTGGAAATCAAAACCATTGTCGGCGAAGCCACATTTGCCCAAGACGGTTCGTATACTGTCAATGACGAAGCCAAAACCATGTACAGTTCGGTTAATCTGTTGCAAGGCGATATCACCTCTATCATCCCAGAATCATTTTTATCGCCGCCTTATGAAACCATTCGCCAGTATCATCAAGCCCGCGAAGAGGAAGGCCGCAAAATTATTGCCGACAATATCAATTGCCTCAAAGAACTGGCCACCCTCGCCAGATCATTAGTCACCAGTAAAGCAAAGTAGTGACACTATGACAGCACAAGCCAAATCCGCTTCTGGAAAACATCCAGAGGAGTCGATGATTCGTGATCTGTGTACTTTGCAGATCAACACCATCATCAAATCACAAATCACTGGCGGTACCATGCCCGCAATACGTTTTGCGCTGTATGATGTCGCCAAATGTTATGCCAACAAGCTGATTGCCCTTGGTGCCGATCCCGACGAAGTCAAACCTGGCAATACCGTCATAGGCGGTTATTCAAGGTTTGAACTCTATCGCACCGTGACCAAAAAACTATTGGCACAGTTGGCTGAAGCCGATCCCGACAACATTCACGATATGAATATGCTCCAGCGGATCAAAAACAACTCAAATCGGCTAAAAGCCATGTTAACCGGCACTGACGACACCGACCGCAATGAATTCAGTAACCAGCAGATCGCCGAAAAAACCCACGCAGGTATGGCAGAATTGGCATTAAATCGTGACGACTACATTACCCTACGCAAGTATTGGGAGTTAGGCACCGAAGAAATTGCCATTCAAACCGTGGTACAACTCGACGGCGACGTCACCACCCGGATTCAACCACAATTTGCCACCGAGCAAAGCCTGACCATCCATAAACTCCATCAGGCATCGGTCAATCTGAGTTATCAGTACTGGAAAGGTTTGATTGAACTGGTCGGCGAACTGTTTGATACCGTGCTCAGCGCCATCTTCAAAAGCGGCAGTAAAAAATGAGTCTGTATGGCGAACTCAAAGCCTTGATGCAACAAGGCATTGTCGATATCACCACCCCTGATCATCAAAATCCGGTGTTAAAAACCGTGCTGTCAATGGACGGAGATAGCCAGTGTTTTGTCGATGCCAATCGACTTACCGAAGAATTGATGACCAGACATATTAAAAAAGTCGAGCAAAAGCAAAACAAGTTAATCAACAGCGCCACCGCCATCCAGTTATTCTTTAAACATTTTGCCAAATACCTCGGCGCTGCGGCGGTAATTTACACCACTTATGTCGCCTTGTC
The DNA here is from genome assembly GCA_047617105.1 of Phenylobacterium sp. Taxonomy (GTDB): domain Bacteria; phylum Pseudomonadota; class Gammaproteobacteria; order Enterobacterales; family Alteromonadaceae; genus JABSOG01. Next base: position 3,538 of record JBLGCB010000319.1, read on the forward strand.
TGATCAAGGTTGGCAACAAGTGGTGACCACTTTTGCCGCCACTGCTGGCGGCTCTGCGGTGTTACATCAGTTATTAAAGCTGGCTTGCAAGTGGGCCTTTAAAGGCATTATGTAAAGGTGATGGCTAACTGCCCAGTGGCAGAGCCATGTCTTGGTTGATTTGTTCGCTCAAATCGTGATAAATCAGTTCATAAAGGGCTTTTAATTCATCACTAAGTCCGCTACTGAATTTTTCTTTGGGCAAATAAAACATCGCCTGGGTGCCGTTGTGATCTATTTCGTCACCAATTTGCTCAAACGCCAGACCCATACGCCTTAAACGCCGTTGCAAGCGGGGTTCCATCAGTACATAGGCGCCATTCAGTTGACATAACTCACCCAAAGCAATCATACCAAGATAAAGTCCTATGGCAATATCAGGTAATTTTCGGCAATCCTGCTGCTCTGCCAAACGTCGTCTGAATGAAGGCAATACCGCTAGGCGAGATATTTCACCGAAACGACCATGAGATAATGGCATGGGTTTAACAATATCAGTGCGAATGCTGTTCTGATAATATTTTTCAAACGGTAAAACTTGTTTAGGGCGGTTGGCAGCTGGAATGATCAACCGCACGCTGCCAATATACTCACCGCTGCTGCGATCTCTAAACAGACAATGCCACGCATAATCATCAAATTGATCAGATTCCATTTGTGACGGCTGTTCAGGCTCCCAGCCCAATTCGGCACAATAAACCGCATGACGAATTTTATAGGCACTTTGCTTAAGTGAGTGAGTGTCTGCAAATTGAATATTAAATAACTGATTAAACTGTGCTGCGATGGCCTGTGTTGTCATAAAACTTCCCTTAGTAATTCAAGCAGTGAATAGTGCAGAGGCGAGTAAACCATTGCGTGAACAAAACAGCTAGCGTCTTATGCAGTATTGAAAGTTATTGTCCTCTAACTGATAGGTATCGATGCTAATTTCGGTACCGTGGCCAATATGTTACAGTTTCGAAGGGACAGCTGAAAAACCTAGTAAAAATTGGCCAAACCTAGTAGAAATGAGTAAAAAGCTAGTAGAAAAGGTAGTCCGATGACCAACACCAATGAGCAACTTGAGTTGCAAGATACCGTGCTTGCGGTATTAATGGAAAAGAAACGACAGAAGCCAACGATGAAAATAGTTATGTGAACGGGAACTGCCTACTGACCATTTTGACCAAAAACCCGGAAAAGCCCACCGTCATTTTTGATTATCAAACGGACAAAAAACCAGTTAGAGGTAACATTTAACGGATAAACCTCCAATCATAGCTATTTATCTTGCAGACTTCGCCCCAGATAACCTACAGATATTGTCCATTCATGGCGGTGTTATTACCGCCATCAATCTACCTACTTTGCCGTAAACGGGCCTTTTCTCAACCCCACCGTTGACATAAATTTTGCCCAGGTTAACACCATTGCAATGTTTTATTGCGCATCATTCATTTGCCAAAATACCGAATACCATTATTAGTAATTCTCATCCGAAGCCCGTCATTGTTTTTTCTGAGATAACCACAGAATTAGCCCTAAGCGTCTCACCGACAGCTCAATAGAGACAAAGCCTGGGTACATATTCACCGCATCAGTAAACATCAAATCATAGATTAGATAATATACCGATCGCTATATCTGTTCATCAATATAACCGTTTTGTGACAGCAATGAAAAAGTGAAAAACCCCGTATCGCCTAATGATTAACGCCGCTGACCATTTAACGTATATACCAGGATGATAAACCAATTGATTAAAAAATAAGCTATTGAATTTAACCCCAAAAGAGATAAGACTAAATATAAGTCACTCAGAATACACAAGGAGCTAGCATGTTACATTATTTAAGTCGTCGACTATCACCCCAATCATTAACACAGCGTCCCCGGGCATTATTTGCCATGATGGCGCTGATGGCCATGATTATTACAGCATTATCTGCTTGCAGCCCCACGGGGCCATCAAGCTCTGGCACACCGCCAGCATCAACCCCCCAGTTAAATAACCTTGTTCGTGGTTACCTCGCCGCCAACGTCTCTTTACAAACCACCTTTGATAGTGGCGGTAATAGTGCCACCCCGCTAACAAAGGTAAAAGCGGTGCATTTGCCCGGCGTTAAGCTGTTTTTGCAAAACACCGTGCTCAACATCACCAGTAAAGAAGCCACCACCGATTTAAGTGGCCGTTTCACCCTCTATGCCCCGCAACCCGGTTTATATCAATTATGCTGGCAGTCAGATATCTATGGCTCAGACTGTCTTGACGAGTTGTTCACCGCTGGTCGCGCACCGCTATTTTTAAGTACGGTAAAAATCGGTTTGGCCAACAAAAAAGGTCTGGTCGCGTTCACGGGTAAAGTCACCACCGCAGATGGCAGTTCACCACGCACTTTCGATCCGATGTTAAACATCAACGCATTCGCCACCGTGGCACTGGAAGATAGTAACGGTCGGCGCAGTCAGCAAGTCTATGTCAATAATATGGGCGAATACCTCATTCCTAATATACCAACCAATCAAAAACAACGGCTGGTGGTCAGCCAGGAAAACGGGTAATTCAACCAATCCAGTGCAAAACAGCGATGCTCGCGGCGCCATCACCACCAACGTAAAACAGGCTGATCGCTATGTGGTGAATGTCCGTAAAAAAGGCTTTGCGCTGAATTCACGCATCTATGACAGCGGCATTACTGGCGGACGCTGGGTTTTATATCCCGCCCATGTGCAAACCGTTGATCCCACCCAAGACATCACCCTCACTCATCAACGCAGCGAAGCCAATTGCCCCGGACCTGCCAGCAAACGTGCCAAAACAGGCATTGCCGGGGCATCATTAACTGCACTGCAATGGCAAGACGGCCGTGGCAATGTGATTGATGCGCCACCTGCCGATAAAGAATCTATAGTGGTTAATCCTCAGACGCTAAAATTAACGGGTTGCAGCGTTGGAGTATCTGTTTTTATCCCCGCCAACAGCATTGTCGATGAAAACAACCAACTGGTGAGAAATGACATCGACCTGACCATCTCAACCGTCGATTTATTGACCCCCGACCAGATGCCCGGTGATGAATCGGTGATAGCCAGTAACGGCAATGGCGGTTATATTGAAAGCTTCGGTGCCGGTAGCCTCGATTTTCCACCGGGTTTAAGAATCAAAGATAATGCCAGCGCCACAGTCACAATCCCGGTTGATCGCGCCCGCAAAATCGGCGGCGCTGCGTTACCAGCCACCGTGCCCTTGCTCAGTTATGACGAGAAAGCTGGCCTATGGATTGAAGAAGGCACATTAAGCTTAGAAATGGTCGCCGGGGTGCAAAGTTATGTCGGTGAAACCAAACATTTTTCGGCCTTTAATGCCGATAATGTCAGGGTTAATGCTTCGTGCATACGGATATTCAGTCCGGGGTTACCGACCAAATATGATTTAGAAGTCAGCTCACCCTTAGGCGGCACTGGCGCACCAAAAATCGTCAAAAAAGAGATCGATCAGACCAACGGTACCGAACATGTTGTTTACAATTTGCCCAATGATGTCAATGTCACTATGGCCCCGATGACCCAAGGCAATACACCCAGTTTACTCGGTTTTTACGTGGTCAACAGTGGCCCAGCTCAAAACCCCAACACAGCCCCGAATCCACCCCCAGGTTTTCCTTATGTCTCTTGCAATAATTTTGTCACCTTCGCCATCGATAGTGCACCAGATTCGCCCTTTGGTGGAGAGTTTTTGCATGGCCTCGGGTTTATTGATGCGGCCAATCTCGGTGGTTTGGCGGGTCTTGCCGACGATCTCACTTATGCAGCCCCTACTGGCAATGCTTTGCGCGACGCCTTAGTCGATGCTTCACGTAATTATTACGATACTCTGGATCCTGCTGGTGATCTCAATTCATTTGAAAAATTCAAGGATGCCCATGGTTTCAGCCAAAACCCCAATGCCCCAGCAGCCAACGAAATTGTCGCCAGTTACGCCAACTCCGGTGATTTGGGTTTTGGTCGTGATATGCATTGCATCAAAAAACTCAATGATGATGTGGTCTGCTATGTCACCAATTACGGCATCGGTTATACCAACATTTATGACCCAGGGACCAATAGCGGCCCCGGTACGGTAGATATCGACGATGCCAATGCCGCAGCCAGTCGCAGCACCGTTGGCGCATCGACTGACGTGGCAACAGTCGCGATGGAATATTCCACCCTGCCCGGTGCCCCCGCCACCAAAGTGGTCAAGTTTTATGTCTACAAAAAAGCCCTGACCACGGTTGACGCCAGAACCCCAACCAATCCGCTGGGCGCATATGCCCGCAGTATTTCTGCCAACCTCGATGGCCAGGGTGAACGTCCGGTGCCACAACTGTGCATGGTTTGCCACGGCGGACAAGTGCCAGAGCAAACTGCTGGCAT
>JBLGCB010000320.1:0-7972 GCA_047617105.1 Phenylobacterium sp.
GAGTGAGGTTGAATCTGTGCTGGTGTAATTGATTTTTTTTGCTCACAGTGAGCAATTACTTTTGCAACTTTATTTTTATCGCCAATACTCCAAGTTTCATGCCTCTCTTTAATTGAGTGTCCATGCAACAAATTGTCTAAGTCTTGCATTTTTATCCATGCAATAGTTAGTGGCTGACCAAAATCTTTTTCGGATATTCCATCAGCAGACAAATGCTGTGACACCGCTTTTAAATCCCATCTAACCGTAATATCAGGCCACTGTTCAATAGGCAAATCTATATATTGTTCTGACAATTTTCAAATCCTATGATGTTTATAGTTCTGTTTTGGGACCTTGGTCCTTAAATGGGCTGGGTGATTCTTAATTTATTTGGCATTAAGCTGTTGATTTTAAGGGGTTGTTGATTCGAGATAAGCCCTCTGGTAGTTCCACGAAACAGGTTTCTGGAATACAAAAGCCGTCAGACCCAGAGTAGAGGCGAATACTACCTAAAACAGGTTTACCGAATTTATCCTCGTTATATCGAAGATTATATTTTTTCAACTCTCTCTTGATGACTGTGTTAGCTAATGTTTCAACTGGTTCGTCTTTCCACTCTAAATGCCTCATTCCTTTAATCCAAAAAGCTATGTAATGAGCTTCATCTGATGGTAATGGAAAGAAAATCCATTCACAGTCAGTATCAGCTTTTTTCCAATTCATTTTTACTCCTTAGGTTTAATTCATATATACAATAACAGATTCGATAAAGGGGGATTCTATGGTAGACCCCTTTGTCTTCTCACCTTGATTATTGTACATCTGGCAAATAAAAAAACCATCGCTACTTATCTCATCTGTTCTGCATCGTAGCGACAATTCTGACACTTAAAGTCTTCTTCTTGGTAACTTTGAAAAAGCGAATCATCATCAATAACGCCACCACTAGTGCAAGTATCTACAAAATTTCCATCTTCATCTTCAATCATGCCTATGGCACCGCAACAGGGCACCTGTTCCATCAATGGTTTGAATACTTTGTCATAGTGATAGGTTTGCTTTCCTTTCAAAGTTGAAAGCTCACCATTATTGGCGGCTAAAAGCTTGGCTATTACAATACTTACATTTGAGTCCAAATTGGCTTCATTGGCTTTTTCTTCAATGTAATGCTCATTTATAAGTAAAAAGTCTAAAACCTCTAAATTCATAATCATCCTTTTTGTGTCTATTAAAATATCAAGAAGTACCTTAATATCGCGGAACTTAGTTGTTGATCAGTGTACAATCTTAGACTATCGCTTTATCAACTGCTAGTTATTTTATTAGAAACTAAGTTGAACGGAAACGGCCTCGCTGCCATTCACTTTATACATAGGTGGTATTTTGGATAAGAAAAAATAGTACTTCCCTTGGGCGTGTACTATATTTGCTGTGCAGTTTACACTGACGTGATGGAATAACGTCACCTCCTTACATCACCATTTATCAGGAAACCAATGCACACCACATTATCCAATGCAAAACTGCTCACCAAACTGGGTCGACAATACCTCAAAGGAGAGCTTGGAGATAAGGTGGTCAGCGCCAGATTAACACCCGAATCGCTGCAACATCACTTGTATGCCACTGGTTTTGATTCCACCACCACCTATCTGGCCACTATTGCCCGTTCGGGCAATCAATATTTTGTCAGTGATGCCATCCCCCAGCAATTGATTGAATGCATCTACCCTGTGGTGCTCATTGGCGTAGGACAAGTCAGAAGTCGTGGTAAGCGCCAAGAGGTTATCATTTCTGACGAAGGTGATACTTTTCTATACCAGGCAATGGCTTTACCGCACGGTTATTGGATATTAGGGTTGAGGGGCAGCCTGATAAAACACGTTTTGCCGGCAAACTCGAAGTGCAAAAAGGTTGTTATGCCAACTTCTCATTGTTTGCCAACGCCAGCAATTTGAACAGGGGCTGATTAGCTTTAATCAGAATGACGACAGCATCAAATTAACCGATAAAGGTCTCAGGGTTATTTGCGCGATGAGAGAATATGCGCCGCAAATTTCCAGTGCCACTTTATCAGCCCGGTTACATAAGGAATTGGATAAAATAGCGGCCGGATTCGCCATGCCTAAAACCACCATTGTCATGATTTTTGCGCTTATTTTTGGCGATAAGGCAGCGGATGAGTTATCAGGCAAGCTGTGGTCTCGAATGGTGAGTTTTAGTGGTTATTAGGAACGGAATGTGTAAAGTCAGTTTACCAAGTCTTATCTTGGACAAGTGCTCAGGGAGCAGAGCGAGTTGCAGCCCCTTTAAAATTACGAATAAATCCGTGAATTTACCATTCGAGGCTTGCTCTTTTGTTCTTTAACTCATCTTTGTGTAGACCGAATTGTAAACCGTTATGGCCATTGGTTTCCAGTTTATGGCACGAATCCAAGTGACATGGCTTGGAGAAAATCAGGATGATCGAAAGGAGGGCAGCTTGCTGCATTTACGCTAGGCAAAGTAAAGAATGCAATTGCTGCGGCTAATTTGAGTTTGGTTTTCATATTGAAGACCTTTTTAAAAAAATAACTGGATGGTTTTGGCAAAATACGATAGAGTCGAAATACCGATTGTCAACCTCACCCGTACAAAACTAGCGACACAATACACGAGTACTGTCCCCCGAGAATCGTCAATATCTTAATCTCGATAGCTCCAACACTTGATTGCCATTTTTTTGTGAGATATTAGCCAGAGTCCATCATTTGAGAAACATAGGGATCAGACTTCTTTGACTCATTATTTTACAACCATTAATTATTCTTGTGGAAGCTTTGGCAAGATGAGTTTAACCATCATCGTTGTCCTTGCTGTTTTGCTCTTGGTTTGGTTCAAGTATTTGCCCATAGGCTTGCCAATCAATCGCTGGCACAGTCGCTAAGGTTTGCAATGCATGTAATAGCTTGAACAAAAAATCCATCAAATTGGTCTCACCTTTAACAATGGTTAATGCATTTTCTTGTTGGTCATGGCTATCCAGCTGTCTTCGTGCACATCACCTTTGGTGCCGGGGTGTTGAATACCCAAAGATTCGTGGCGGAACGCCACTCCCACGTTTGCCCTGCGTAGCAGGCAAACCCAACCTTCTGAAAGAAGAAGGTCTCACCCTGACCGAGGGGAAGAGAATCCGATTGGCAAGGGCGTTATCAGGAAACTGAGGGGTCTGAAGGAAGCCATAGGAAGTAAGCGACACGTAACTAAAGGTAACCTGTTTCAGCATGTTAGGTGGGTAAGCCCGTGTGGGTTGGCGATGCCCAATACTTGGTCAAACCTAAGGTGTGTTTGAGGACGGCGTAGTTTACAGGGTGCTTGTGTTAACGGGGGAAGCCTGACCCACAATCCCTACCGCTTTGGGGGAGGGACAGTACAAGGGTAGTTCCAAGGCTGTCTCGGTGTCTGGTGGCTGTGATACGGCATTCCGGTGAACCCGTAGTAGTGATGAAGTTTTGGCCTGTGAAAGCTGGTAACATTGTGGAGGATAAAACCAAGACGACCATAGGTGGAGTCCTGTGGGCTTATAGTGACCAAAAGTGACTATAAGGTGCGAAGGGGCGTAGTGAATTGACGATATTCCCTCAATGGTGGGGAAATACGGAGATTCGCTCAGAAGTAAATAATGAAGTTTCATCAAGAAGAGGAAAATCACATAGTGAGATGCACAAGCTGTTCGACGGAACAGGGTCTTCGGTATCTGGCGGCTTGGAGACAGGTTGACTGGAATCGAAACCGTATCCTGGGAGTAGAAGAACTCGGCGAAGCAGATTGCCTCGTGCTAGCACACCGAGCTGGGTTTTCGAAACAAACCATAGCTATGACGGCGATAATCAGACAGATGAACACACAAGTGAGCAGACGATGAGGAAATATTACAGCCTGTACGGGCAACTGCTCTCATTGCAGAGTCTGTACGACGCTTATAAACATGTCAAAAGTAACAATGGTGCGCCTGGCATTGACGGGGAAACGGTTGAGATTTTTGGTGAGAATTTAAGGGTAGAGCTGCCACGTTTGTTACTTGAACTGAAAGATAAAACCTACAGAGCCTCGGCAGTGAAGCGAGTTACAATCCCCAAAGATGGGGGAGGCGAACGACTATTAGGTATTCCAACAGTTCGAGACCGTATTGTACAACAAGCAGTGCGCAATATACTTGAGCCAATATTTGACCCACATTTTCATCCATCGAGTTATGGATATAGGAAGGGACGTAGCTGTCATCATGCCATCACCAAGGCGAGCACTTTTATTCGTCGGTACCACAGGCAGTGGGTGGTGGATATGGATTTATCAAAGTGTTTTGACACGCTAGATCATGACCTTATCATCAGTCAGTTTCGTCAGAGAGTGACAGATGGGAGTATTCTGGGGCTAATGCGCCAGTTTCTTGAGAGTGGGATAATGATTGGGGTAGAGTTTAAAGTGACTGATATCGGGAGTCCTCAGGGTGGAGTGATTAGTCCGTTAATTGCGAATGTCTATTTAGACAATTTCGATCAATGGATGAAAGACAGAGGGCACAGAATGATCCGTTATGCGGATGATATTTTAATTCTGTGCAAGTCAAAGGGGGCATCGGAGAATGCATTAAAGATGGCGAAAGCCTATCTGGAAGGTGACCTGAAACTGACGGTGAACGCAGAGAAAACCCACATAGCACATAGTGATGAGGGGATAAAATACCTGGGTGTAATGATTTACACAGAGAAAACAAGGATACAGGAAGAGAAACTGCGGGCATTCAAAGAGAAGGTAAAGAAGATGACGCGGAGAAATCACGGTATGAACCTTGAAGGGATCATCAAGGAACTGAACCCGGTGATCCGTGGATTCGCAAACTACTTTCGGATAGCGCACTGCAAGAGCTGGTTTAAATCGTTGATGGGATGGATCCGTCGGCGGTTAAGGTGTATTCAGATGACAAAATGGAAGGTGCCAAAGAAGCTGCATCGAAGGTTGAAGCAGTTGGGATATCGAGGGCCGTTTGAATATATCAAAATGAGAAGCTGGCGTAATTCAGCTTGTTCATATGCGAGTATGGCCATACCGAACAAGTGGCTTCATGGTGAAATGAAGCTGGTTGATATTACGAAGATACAAGACGGTATTTCTGTCTCAGTGATTGGGGGATAGTTATTTACATGAGCCGTATACGAGGTCCGTATGTACGGTTCTGTGAGAGGGATGAGGCGTAAGCCTCACCCTACTCGATATAACATCACCCCCACATTCACCCCAACACCGCATCCATCTCAGTCTCAACCAACCACAGCGGGTCAATAAACCCCTTAACCTCAACAAAAGTACAAGCCGGTTTTATCGCTGAAAACACCTCACCATGCGCTTTAGCCGCCTCTTCCCAGCGGCTGATGTCGGTCAGCATAATTCGTGTTCTGATCACATCTTTGGCTGAACCGCCTGCCACTTCAATGGCGCTTAACGATAATGCCAGGCAATGCTGAGTTTGTTGGTATACATCACCAATAAACACGGTTTTGCCGTCTTTGATGGGTGCCGTGCCAGCCACCGCAATCATATTGCCGACCCGGCAGGCGCGAGAAAAACCAATTGGTTCTTCCAAGTGGGAGCCTGAACTGACCAGTTGTCTCATCGATTATCTCCGGTGATTAATATTGGCCTTTACGCCATCTTTTGGCGGTGATTTTTTCATATTTTCGGCGATATTTCTTTGGCGAGAGATCGGTGTCTTCTCCATTGACGATGTTAAAGACATCTTCTGAGATTATCGCTCCAATCGCATGGACGGCGTCATGGCGGGTCAGCCCCTGACGGATTAATTTGGCCACCGTATCTGGCACATATGCAACGTTTTCCGCGAGTTGGTTTTCTACTATCACCTGGATCATACTGTGTGTTGTTATTGCCTCCTCTGGTACACCATTGTCTTCAATTCTATGGAATTGTTCGACCATTTCGATTCTTTCTGCTTCATCAATGGCCAGCCAAGTTTCTGGGTCGATTGGTTTGTTGGGGTTGTATGTGTTCATTAAGTTAGCTCTTCTTTTATTTGAAGGGTGTTTTTATCTAATATTGTGGTCTAGCTGGCCAATTTAAACCTGTCTAGCTGAGTTTATTCTCCCCCACGCTAATAAAACCCCCTAGATGCTGTTACGATACGCTTTTTTTGCAAAGAGAAGGAGGGATTGTGAATCAATCCGTTTTTGGTGAAACAGGTCTAACCATTGTTTTTCTGTATTTAGGCTCGCTGCTGATTATTGGCTGGTTGGCTAATCGTTCGCGCCGTGATAATAGCATTAAAGACTTTTATCTGGCCGGCAGTTCACTGGGTTTCACCTCTTTGTTCTTCACCTTGTATGCCACCCAATATAGTGGCAATACCTTACTGGCATTGCCGGGCAAAGCCTATCGTACCGGCCTCACCAGCCTTGGCGTGATGTTTGCAGTGATGGCGGTTGCCATGGTCTACGCTGCGTTTGCGCCAAGGCTCAATCAGCTGGCCAAACAGCATCGTTTTATCACCGTGGGCGACTTTATCAGCTGGCGCTATCAAAGCAAACACTTACGCTTGCTGGTCAATATTGTGTTGGTGATCACCCTAGTCAGTTACGCCCTCGGCAATTTTAAGGCGGTTGGTTTGCTGCTCGAAAGTGCATCGGGCGGGCTGGTGAGTTTTTCCACCGCCATCGTTTCTCTGGCGTTTATTATGGCCATTTACGAAAGTATGGGCGGAATGCGTGCGGTGGTGTGGACCGACATCATCCAAGGGCTGTTATTAATGATCGGCTGTTTAATCATTTTCGCCGGGGTTTCTTCAATTAGTGAAATCGATAGTGTGACCCGGGTAGAAGGTTTTTTGACTTCGCTGAATGAATTTGTTGCCGAGCAAGCGCAATTTAGTGGCTTCTTTAGCCTTATTTTGCTGATTGGGGTCGGCGCTGCGGTTTATCCGCAAGCCATACAGCGAATTTATGCGGCTAAAAACGAAGTGACCATGCGTCGCTCTTATCGATTAATGTTTTTTATGCCGCTATTGACCACCTTGCCGATGATTTTAGTGGGCATCAGTGTCAGCGAATGGATGCCGTCATTAGATAAGCAACAAAGTGAGCAAGTGGTGATTTTTGCCATTCAACGGGTGGTTGAAGCGTATCCGGCGATGAGCTGGCTAATGATTTTATGCATTGCGGCGGCGCTGGCGGCGATTATGTCGACCATCGATTCAGCGTTGTTAAGCTTGGGTTCGACGGTGACCTCAGATTTTCTTGGCCCTTATCTTAAGCAGTTGGATGATAACAAAGCGCGGCGGGTCAGCCGGATTGTGTCGTGGTTATTGATGGCGGTAATGGCAATGTTGGCCATCGTTTTACCGCAAACCATTTGGGCACTGATGGTGTTTAAATTTGAGTTGTTGATTCAGCTGGCACCCGCGATAATTCTTGGTGTGCGTAGCCAAACGCTTAGAACTGACGCGGTTATGGCGGGTTTGCTCGCAGGCGTGCTGGTGGCGGTGGTGATGAAAATCAGCGTGGGCACTGCGCTGGGGGTTCATGCGGGGGTTTGGGGATTGTTTGCTAATCTGTTGGTTATTTTTGCTGTTCAGCGTTGTGGCAAACCTGCTGATGTGATCAAACAGGCAACTTAACCAAAAATGTTGTTTCTTCACCAAGGTGCGATTCAACACTCAATTCACCGCCATGCTTTTGCACAATACCAAAAGACGTCGACAGGCCCAATCCGGTGCCTTGGCCGACGTCTTTGGTGGTATAAAACGGCTCAAACAACTTGTGTTGCACCTCAGCTGATATACCGCAACCATTGTCCTTGATCGCAATCTCTACGACATCATTGCATAACTGACAAGTGATGGTAATTTGACCCTTGCTCTTTTCCTCAGTGCTTTTTTGACGGGTTTTAATGGCGTCACAGGCATTAACAATGATATTCATAAACACCTGATTCAGCTGGG
>JBLGCB010000321.1:0-7954 GCA_047617105.1 Phenylobacterium sp.
AGTTATATGCAACTGTTTGAGTACGAAAATAACGCCGTTATGGTGCGAAAGATGAGTGCACTGAGTAGTTACGAAAAAGAGGGATACCAATGAGTTTCGATATAACCAATGCCATTGGCCAAATGGCGGGTGCCATTGGCCAAATGGCGGGTGCCATTGGCCAAATGGCGGGTGCCATGGGCCAAATGGCGGGTGCCATGGGCCATTCAATCACCGACGGTGCTGACGATATTCGTGCATTCGCCCAACAAGCGCTGCTCAACCAGCAAGATGCACTGGTAGAACTGGCTCAGGCACGACTTGATGGCAGTCTTGACCAGCAAGAGTTTGAACAGGAATTAACCCGAGAAATGCTGATCGTAGAAACCGAAATGCTGGCCGTCACGGTTATTGGCAAAGCGGCGCTGCAAAAAGCGATACAGGCGGCCATGGGGGTTTTGTTTAAGTTGGTGATACCTGGTTAAAACATCAAACGTGAGTTGGCAACCAAGCCATCGTATCAGCAGTCTTTATGATGCCATCAAACGCCGAAAAATTTGGCGATGGCTTTTGAGTTAGTCACATCAAGATGTTGAGGTTCTTTTTCAATATTGAGCATATTGACAATATTGTTTTCAATCAACATGGCATAACGCGTCGACCTGATGCCCAGCCCTAAATGTGACAAATCAAGATCCAACCCCATCGCCTTAGCAAATTCAGCATTGCCGTCTGTCAACATCAACACTTTATCATCCGGATCGACAATGTCCTTCCACGCCTTAAGTACAAATGGATCAGCCACTGAAATACACATGAGTTTGTCGACAATACCATTTTTTTTCAGTTCTGAGGCAAAAGGGATAAAGTCAGGTAAATGCTTCTTTGAACACACCGGGGTAAACGCGCCCATAACGCCAATAAGCAGCACTTTACATCCTTCAAACAGCGATGCGGATGTTAGTGTTTCTATGCCACTTTCCCCTATGGTTTTAAACTCTACACTAGGGACGGTATCTCCGGTTTTAATGTTAGACATTTTTCATTATTACCTTTATTTGTTGTTTTCAGAATTAGCTGACCAATTCGGCTATTTGCGTTTGCAGCTTAGCAATATCAAAAGGTTTAGCTTGTGCATAAACACAACCCGCTGCTTTTGCCAACCTTTTCACTTCTTCAGTACAATCGGCGGTCAGCATAATGATAGGGATACTTTGATATTCGGGGTCTGATTTTAGCACTTGCACAGCTTCAAGGCCGCTCATTTGGGGTAAGTCTTTATCCATTAAGATTAAATCAGGAGGGCAGTTAGAAACATGGGTTAATCCAAGTTCGGCATCGTTCGCCAGTTCAAGCGCAAAGCCATCAAAGTCCTTGAAAATCATTTCCATTAAAAACCGATTAGTGGCATTGTCTTCGACGTAAAGCACAATTTTTTCTTTCAAGTTTACAACCTTGGACTATCTCAGATGAGCAACGGTTTTGGCTAAATGTTAATAGAGTTTAGCCCAACACAGGATAATTGCACACTAAAATCGATGTTCAAGGTCTTCTTCCCCATTTTGCACTTATTTTCCTGATAGATGGATTTTGGACCATAAAAAATCTGATTCCCATTTTAGTACAACCTACCCCGTCAACTATTTTACAGCCAAAAAAAACGGGCGCTTAAAGCACCCGTTTTTTATCGTATTGCTAGGAGGTGATGTAAATTACATCGTAACATTACATCATGCCGCCCATGCCACCCATACCGCCCATGCCGCCCATATCTGGAGCGCCACCGCCAGCAGCCGAATCGCTTGGCTTATCAGCAATCATCGCTTCAGTGGTGATCATCAAACCAGCAATTGAAGCAGCGAACTGTAATGCGCTACGCGTCACTTTGGTTGGATCAAGAATACCCATCTCAATCATGTCGCCGTAAGTATCATTTGCCGCGTTGAAGCCGTAACTGCCTGAGCCGTTTTTAACTTCATTAACCACAACGGCTTCTTCAGAACCCGCGTTAGAAACGATTTGACGCATTGGCGCTTCCATCGCTTTCAAAGCAACTTTAATGCCGTGGCTTTGATCTTCGTTGTCGCCAGTCAAACCAGCAAGTGAAGAAGCAACACGTACTAGCGCAACACCGCCACCAGCAACAACACCCTCTTCTACCGCAGCACGAGTCGCGTGTAATGCATCTTCAACACGGGCTTTTTTCTCTTTCATTTCAACTTCGGTCGCAGCACCAACTTTAATCACTGCAACACCGCCAGAGATTTTCGCCAAACGCTCTTGCAGCTTTTCTTTGTCATAGTCAGAAGTCGCATCTTCAATCTGTTGGCGAATCTGTACTACTCGGCCACTGATGTTATCTTGGTTGCCAGCGCCATCAACAATCGTTGTATTGTCTTTGGTGATAGTTACACGTTTGGCTTGACCCAAATCTTCTAAAGTGACTTTTTCAAGATCCAGACCAATCTCTTCAGAGATAACAGTACCAGAGGTCAATACCGCGATATCTTGCAACATCGCTTTACGACGGTCACCAAAACCAGGTGCTTTAACCGCAGCAATCTTAACGATACCGCGCATGTTGTTTACCACCAAAGTGGCCAGCGCTTCGCCTTCAAGATCTTCGGCGATAATCAACAATGGCTTGCTCGCTTTAGCGATGCCTTCCAGCGTTGGTAACAATTCACGGATGTTAGAGATTTTCTTATCAACCAACAAGATGAATGGGCTTTCTAATTCAACTGTGCCGTTTTCAGCGTTGTTGATGAAATAAGGAGAAAGGTAACCACGGTCAAACTGCATACCTTCAACCACGTCTAATTCGTTGGTCAGGGCTTGGCCTTCTTCAACAGTGATAACGCCTTCTTTGCCGACTTTATCCATCGCGTTGGCAATCATTTCACCGATTTCAGTATCTGAATTGGCAGAGATAGTACCTACTTGGGCGATAGCTTTGCTATCTTCACAAGCAGATGACAAGTTCTTTAATTCTGCAACCGCAGCAACAACCGCTTTGTCAATACCGCGCTTAAGGTCCATTGGGTTCATGCCCGCAGCAACGGCTTTAACGCCTTCACTAACGATGGCCTGAGCCAAAACAGTGGCAGTAGTAGTACCGTCACCCGCTTCGTCATTGGCTTTAGAAGCCACTTCTTTAACCATTTGTGCGCCCATGTTTTCGAACTTATCTTCAAGTTCGATTTCTTTGGCCACAGTTACACCATCTTTAGTGATGATAGGTGCACCGAAAGACTTGTCTAATACCACGTTACGGCCTTTAGGACCTAAGGTAACTTTTACGGTATCGGCAAGAATATTAACACCGGCTAACATTTTCGCGCGGGCGTCTTCACTAAAACGAACGTCTTTTGCTGACATATCAAAAAATCCTGTACTTTAAAATATTTAATAAAAGGGATACAGAGAAGCGGTTGAACTTAAGGATCCAGAATTAAATAACTTCCTAAATTGAGGCAGGATATTTATTCCAGAGCAAGGCGGGCAAAGTGGCGTGTAGTTGTTCTACACAACGCTTTGCCTAACGCAGCGCTGGGATAAAGAGACCAGTCAAGTTTGGAAGTTATTTAGTGTCGGATCCTAAGCTTCAACTACACCTAAAATATTGACTTCACGCATGATCAGATATTCCTGACCTTCGATTTTTTCAGACTTTTCGACATGGCCGCCAAAGATAACGGTATCGCCAACCTGAACTTCAAGGCTTCTGCGCTCACCGTTGTCCAAAACAAAACCATTACCCACAGCCATCACTTCGCCGCGAGTTGATTTTTCAGCCGCAGAACCAGTCAGAACGATGCCGCCTGCTGATTTAGTTTCTTCTTCTAAAGGTTTAACAATAACGCGATCATGTAAAGGACGTATGTTCACTTTTCAAATTCTCCTGAGGAATAATTTAAATATAACGATGATGTTGCCAAGGTCCGCTGGCTTAGCCCGCCGACCTGTAACATTTATTTGGTTGAATCAGTAAATGGGGCTATTTCGAATTAACACAAGGGCCGAGCATTGATTTTTACTCTTTTCGGCCAAATTCGCCTTCAATAGTGTTGTTAGGTTGTTTTTCGGCTAGCTTTTCAACGGGTTTTTCAGCCTCAAAAACTTCACCTTCATAAATATTGCCCTCATCATTGCCGGCTTGATGATGGCTGCTGCTGGTAAAAGTAAAAAACGGGTTGGCACCATCTTCTGTCGGCTGACCATCAGGCCCGCCAAAAGCGGCGTTTGAGCCATTAGCGCCAAACAAGTGAATTTTTTCCTTTAGCACCGCCGCCATACGTTCACGTATCATCGGGGTGAGCAATAAAAAACCCACCACATCGGTCAAAATACCCGGTGTGACCAACAATACACCACTGATAAGAATACACACGCCGGCAAATAATTCTTCCGCTGGAATTTGACCCGAATCGGCTTTGGCCTTAACTTGTTCAATGGTTTCCATGCCTTGTTGTTTGACCATTTTAGCCCCAAGGTAGGCGGTAACGATCACCAATAGAATCGTTGGCCAGCCGCCAATGACGTCACTGAGTTGGATCAGAATCGAGATCTCAATGATTGGAATGATTAGAAACATCAAAAATAAAATTTTAAACATGGGGGGGTTCCATTCGAATTGATTTAAAGGCGGTTATGAGAGAAATATGGTGGCGTTTTGATGAAATTCAACAGTTAGAGGCGACCTAACTTTTCAGCGTGCTTAGATTTCGCTTCAGAACAAGGCCTTATTTCGCGGTAAGAGTCGCACGGAAAATAGGCGCATATAATCCTATGTAACTGTTTGAGTACGAAAATAACGCCGTTATGGTGTGAAAGATAAGTGCGCTGGATAGTTAGGTTTACAAAGCCTGACAAAAAGCCAGCAACAAAGCCATTGCACCTCAGCCAATACACGCTAAAATAGCGCCTTCATAAATAATTCTTTATGAATGACTCTTTATGTTATGAATGAGAAAGGCAACCCATCCGGTCTGTTTCAGCACAAGATTGAACTATTGCAATAAAAACACGGTGATTTGAAAAATATGAAGTTTATAAACCTATCCGTAAAACAGACCTTGACCAGCGTATGGTTACTGGTGATGCTGTCTTTAACCATCAGCCCACAGGCCATCGCTGCCGCCGATTTTCTAAATAGCACTTTAGACACGCCGGTCACCGCGCTTGAAGATATGGTGCCCAGCGAAGAAGAACCCGAATTTCTGCCAGTTGATCAAGCTTTTGAGTTTGAGTTTGAGCAAGAAGGCAATAACCTCATATTGACCTGGCAAATCGCCGATGAATATTACCTCTACCGCGACAAAATTAAGTTTGCCGCCACTGGTGCCTCCGTCGGTGAGGTCGCCCTGCCTGACAGCAAAACCATTGAAGATGAATATTTTGGCACCAGCCATATCTATCGCCAACAACTGACCTTAATCGTGCCACTGAGTGATATTACTGAAGGTAGTGAACTCAAGGTCAGATATCAAGGCTGTGCCGACGCCGGTTTATGTTATCCGCCGACCAAAAAAGTGATGCCGATTATCCTCGCCAAAACGACTGGCAGCAGCAACGCGAATTCAGCCGAACAGTCAAACAACGCCACGATCCAAGTCTCACAACAAAATGAACTGGCCAGCGATTTGGCCAGTGGCGGTTTATTCTTTACCTTACTGGCGTTCTTCGGTTTAGGTCTTGGTCTGGCGTTTACCCCTTGTGTTTTCCCCATGTATCCTATTTTAAGTGGCATCATTGCCGGTCAAGGCAACAAACTCACCACCCGCAATGGCTTTATGTTATCCATGGCTTATGTTCAGGGCATGGCATTAACCTATGCCGCATTAGGTTTGGTGGTCGCCAGTGCCGGGGTCAAGTTTCAGGCCTATTTTCAGCACCCGGCGGTATTGATCAGCTTAAGTTTATTGTTTGTATTACTGTCATTATCGATGTTTGGCTGGTTTGATATCGGGTTGCCACAATCTTGGCAGGCCAAAGTTACCAAGTTGAGCAACAAGCAAAAAGGCGGCAGCTTTGGCGGAGTATTTATGATGGGCGCACTGTCTGGGCTTATCGCTTCACCTTGTACCACAGCCCCTTTATCTGGTGCCTTGTTATATGTGGCCAAAAGTGGCGATTTGGTGCTCGGTGGTATCACCTTGTATATCTTAAGTTTGGGCATGGGTTTACCGCTGCTAATTCTCGGCGCATCCGGTGGTAAGTTACTGCCTAAAGCGGGTGCTTGGATGGATTCAATCAAAACCGTGTTTGGCTTTTTACTATTGGCCGTGCCACTGATTTTGCTCGACCGCCTAATTGATATCAGTTACACCCTCACCGCGGCAGCCATTTTGTCGTTCACTTTGTGTGCTTATTTGTATTATATTCATCAGCAATTACAATCACCAAAAGCCAAAACCGCGGTATGGTTTATCGCCATGAGTTTATTTTTCTTGTCAGCGACAACGTTACATCAACTGTGGTTTGCCCCAAGCCAATCTTCACAACAGGGTTCAGCTGTCGTCGTTAAAGAGCAACATGGCGGTTTTATCGACATCACTTCACTGGCCGAGTTAAACGAGCAACTGACCATCGCCAAAACGCTCAACAAACCGGTGATGATTGATTTATATGCCGACTGGTGTGTGGCTTGTAAAGAGTTCGAGCAATATACTTTTACCGACCCCACCGTTAAAGCCCAGATGGAAAATTTCATTCTATTAAGGGCTGATGTGACCGCCAACAACGATACCGATTTAGAGTTACTCGAACACTATTCGATATTGGGTTTGCCTTCGTTATTGTTTTTTAATCGTCAAAGCGAAGAAATGGACCAGCAACGAGTCACTGGCTTTATGGCCGCTGAGAATTTTAATCAGCATTTGATTCGGGTGTTGAAGTTGTGAGTTAATTTGGGCATAAATAATGATTGAATTATCAATGCTATCAGTGAATGATATCGTTCCCAATTTAATTTGGCATTAACTCAAATTACCCTACTCTGGATTATCATTGGCAGGCAAACACAGATAAATAGTTGCAATTCTATTGTGAATATTGGACACTACTTGTCAGGTAAGAAGAGGGATGAGTCGGATTGAAAAGGCCCCTCCACCCGCGCCAACCTCAATGAGGCTTGTAATTAAGGGCAACTTTGGTGCGACGCGAAAGGCGTATAAAAAGGTAATCTGGAGTGTTATGCCCCTTAAATGTTATTTTCATTTAAGGGGTTTTTACTTTTTGGCATTCAAACTTTCTTTATTTTTCTTGTTTTTCTTTGCACTGCGTTTGCGTTTTTGAATCGCAGGCCCCTCAAATGGCTTTCTTCCTGCCAATATATTTTTCACTAAGACCACAAATGGTTTCAACCGCGTTCTATCGTTATTAATGATTTTTTGTAGCCTGTGATCTGCTTTTATTGATTCAATATAGCCAGTTTCAATCAACATATTAACCGTACTGCCATTCAATTTATCTAAATGAAACAGAACCATATAAGCCTTATCATCTTCGTGTGGTAAATTGAATAATGCAGTTAAACAAGTTTTGTCATTACCGCTATTGGCCAGAATATTTTTTAAAGCTAAATTAGCTTCTAAAAAGTCTATAAATGACGGCAATAACAAACTTTGCTGATATTTGGTTTCATCAAAGATTCTCTGCTCAAGCAATTGGGGTTGCCCATTGATTAAATGAAGTTTGCTTGGCTCTTTATCCAGATGTTTATATCGTTTGAGCACACGTCCTTTAAATTCCAGAATCGCCATATTGGCTTTATCCGTGCTGGCAGGTTTTCTGGTATATACGTGATTTGTCACATACACATTGATAAGCACTTCAATTGTTTGGCCATTTTCTGCGATAAAATCAGGAATAATGATATTTAAGTCACGAATATGCATCAGATCATAATGCTTAAAGTCCATGGAATCCATCTGCTGAACAGTCACTACATCAGTATAAGTTGAGGGCAACCACA
>JBLGCB010000322.1:0-7945 GCA_047617105.1 Phenylobacterium sp.
GAATGTCGAGTTTGGTGAATGGTGGATCTTTAATCACATTTTGCGGGGCAAACACCAACATTTCGCGGATCGCTTTTTTGATCCGATAGCGACCGTCATCTTCTTTAGTGAAATAGCGCTTAAGCCGCTGTGAAGACACATCTGCATGGATACTTTGTGGGTAGACGCCTGCACGGGCGACATTAATGGCTTCTTCGTCAATGTCAGTTGCAAAAATCTGTACGTTGAAATGACGTTTTAGCGCTAACATGCATTCTTGTAAGATAATGGCCAGAGAATAGGCTTCTTCGCCGCTGCTACAACCTGTCACCCAGACTCGAATGGTGTAATCTTGTGGTTTTTCTTTGAGCATATTATACAAATAATCTTTACGCAGCGCCTCGAATGCTTCAAAATCTCTGAAAAAATTAGTGACACCGATTAACAGTTCTTTGAACAGAATATTGATTTCACGCTCATTGTCTTGAAGGTAACGCGCGTAGTCTTCGATATCATCAATCTGATGCACATTCATGCGTCGTTCGATACGTCGGCAGATGGTGTTTTTTTTGTAAAGTGAGAAATCGTGATCGGTTTGGGTGCGTAAGATAATATAAATTTTCTGTAACGCGTCTGGAGTCACCTTATCGTCGACGCATAGGCTGGGTCGGTTTTTTTGCCAAGCATGTTCAATATACTTAAGCAGTTGCGCAGGCATTTCGTTAGGCGGCAATACGTAGTCAACCAAACCGGTGGCGATGGCACTTCTGGGCATACCATCGTATTTGGCCGATTGCTCATCTTGTGCCATTACCATGCCAGTCTCACCCTTGATCGCCTTTAGTCCCAAGGTACCGTCGGTACCTGTGCCCGAAAGAACGATAGCAATGGCATTGCTGCCCTGATCTTTGGCTAATGCTTGAAAAAAGGCATCAATCGCCAGGTTGCTCCCTCGCGGTTGAGTCAGTTCCATCAGTTGCAGCACGCCATTATTGATGGTCAGCTCTTTGTTAGGCGGAATAACGTAAACGTGATTGGCTTCAACCTTCATACCGTCTTGAATTTGACGGACTTTCATCTTTGAACGCTTTTGTAGCAGTTCTGGCAGCAGGCTGGCATGGCTGGGATCAAGGTGGGCGATAAGGACAAAAGCCAGGCCGCTATCGTGAGACATCGCCTTGAAAAAGGTCTCAAAAGCCTCTAGTCCGCCCGCCGAGGCACCTAGGGCGAGAATGGGAAAGTTCTTCATGTCTGGTCGATTAGGCGTCGGTTGTTTTGCCATTTATATGGGTTTCCTGCTGCTTCAGAAGGTCTCGCGCAGTGTACGTGGATAGCTGGAGACAAGCTATCTATTTAACTTTTGTGATTATTGTTAACTTTCCCCAGAACTGTACTATCCTTGATGATGACTTAACCATTGACAAGACGAGTAACCCCAATGAAAACTGCCATTAAATCCTATTTTATCAATGGCCTTGAACGCGCCGAACCCAGCCGAGGGGTTGGGGTGCCATCTCCTGCTCGCCCTGCTGGTGATGGTTTTCCTTTTGTTGCCGCGCCTTTTACCAGCAAACCATAATGGGTGGTTAGGTGACTGTTATGAACTTTATTATGAACCTTATTATTAACCTTAAGAGCAGCTTCAAATCAATCGGTATCCTGTGCCTAATGGCCACCAGTTCAGGCGCTGCTTTGGCCCAAACCCAAGCCCGAGATAGCGCCTTACAACAGTGTCTTTGGCCCTCTGGACAACAACAAACTATTACACCTCCACAACGGTTGTTTGAACTGGGCAGCACCAGTGGCAAGCTGTTTATCCACAACCTCAATGCCCAAATTGAACATTTGCAAACACAACCCTCAAGCCAAGCCAGCCGGATAGCCTTAGCCCATCAACTGTGGCAAAAAGGGCTTATCTATAGTGATATGAGTTTGATCAATCAAGCGGCCATAACAGCGTCTCAAGTGATTGACAGCAGTGCCACCGATTTGGCGATGATCCTGCGGGCGCAAATCAATATGTCGATGCATCGCTTTGCCTTGGCGCAAAAAGATCTGCTGGCGGTAGTGCAACCGACGGCAAAAACGCAAGCTTTGATGGTGCAAATAGGATTATTAAGCGGACAAGCAGCCATCGTGCCTCTGGCATTGAATCAACATTCTGTCGCCAGTGCGGCCACTTTGGCTGGCCAATATATTGCTGATGAAAAACTTCAACATGCCGAGGCCGCATTGGCCCGCGCGGTTGAAGGCATTGAAGATACCAACCCCATTCCTATTGTGGCGCTACATTTGGTCAGCGCCAAACTGGCCGCAGCCAATAACGATGAAAAACTGGCCGTGGCCCATATCAGACGGGCCGTTGAACGTTTGCCCAGTCATGTTGGTGCACTCGAAGCCTTGGCAGCACACCATCAAAAGGCGCGTCGTTATCCACCAGCGATTGCCTGTTTAAACCTTGCCAAGGCACATTCACCAGACCCTCATTTGAGCGGCCTGCTGGCAGATGCCTATGCCGGGGCAGGTGATACTCAGCGTGCCAAAGCAATGAATCAACAAACTTTGCTGCAATTTCAACAAGCCTTATTACGTTATCCCCATGGTTATGCCGGTGAAGCCGCCCATTATCTGGCCAGCCATGGCAATACCCAAGCGCAGTGGCGTCAGGCGGCAAAATGGGCTGCATTTGATGCCAACAATCGGCCAATGACTGAGCAATGGTTATTGGTTGCTAACATCCATATGAAACTGAACGAGTTCGCCAGTGCTAAAGCGACCATCGAATTGATCCATAAACGCTTTGAATTGGCTCCTAAACAACAAAAAACGCTTAATGTGTTGATGACCAAACTTAATGGTTAATCAGTGCTAAAGAAAAGAAGAGGAAAGATAACCATGACAGACAATACAGACAATTCACTTAATCGCCGCGACTTTCTGGCCGGACTCGGTGGCGTCGCCGCGACGGCTTTATTGGGCGGTTTTGGCTTGCCGATGCCCGCTTTCGGTGCGCAACGTAAATTAGAAATGGCCCCCAGAAATGCCAAAATTCACAGTGTGGGCATTTATCCACCGATTGGTATTTCTCGGGTGGGCTTAAGCCACAAAACCTTTGCTGCCCCCGAAGTGCCCGGTTGCGCGCCCAATCCACCGGGTGGCTTCAAACACAACGGCGAACTGAAACGCCAGGTTCAACGCTTCTTCATTTTTGCCTTTGACAAAAAGGGCAGAATCATTAAGGAAATCACCCACACCAACAAATCATCCATTACCTGGCAAGTGCATGTCGCCAATAGCAAGGCCGCGTGGTTTGGCTTTAACAATCCATTCGATTTGGGACCTTCCGCCCCAGGAATACCGGCCCAATTACGCAATGAATCGATTATTAGTCAAGCGGACCGGGTCAAAAATTTGATCATCGACGCGGGTGAACATTCCATTAAAGGCACGGGTATTAATCCCGGTGGCACAGAACCAGCGTTTCAACTCGACGGCAAGTTTTGGCAAACGCAAAAACGGGTGCATTTGGCGGCAATGCAAACCGACGGCGAAGGTCGATTGCAGGTTATTCCGGCCAGTGGTGTCTCTGATTCGGTGATTAACAACAACCCCATCGTTGACTTTACCAAAAACGATGCCTGGTATGATGATTGGTGTGATGGCACCGTCAAAGCGACCGTTGAAATCGACGGACAAGTATTGACGGCCAAACCGGCCTGGATTGCCTGCGTAGGGCCCAATTTTGCCCCTGAAATCCCGCCGTTTACCTCGATGTACGATACCATCAGTGATGGCATGATTAAAAAATATCAACAACCGCAATTTAAAGGCAACCGTAAATTTACCAAACCTAAGACGCTGTCTTTCACCAAAGATATCTATCCGCTATTTTACCGTCTGGGCATGATGCAATGGGTGTCGGGGGCTGCCGCAACAAGGCAAGGCTGGATTGATGTCGGTGATTTCGCCAGTGTTGACTACATTAAAACCTTAGCCAATAAAAGAAATAAAAAAGAACGTGATCGCGTCTTTAAAGCGTTTAGAAATCCTCAGTCGCCTGATATTCAACAGTATGGTATTCCCTATATGGTTGGCAGTGGCATTGATTATGATTCAAGTCCAAAACATTGGTATAACATGCCGGACTATCAATATTGGATCCTGACCCAATGGCATGATGGCAATTATGACAATGATTTTACAGGTGAACCCGAGCAGGCCCCTTGTTCGATTGATAAAATAGATTTGGTTGATCAACCTGAGGCGCTGACCCGAGCTGCTTTAGAACCGTTGTCTGGTGGTAATTTCCATCCGGGTGTCGAACTCACCTGGGTGCTGGGTCATGGTCAATTATTCGACGATGACGAACCCTTTAGAATAAAACTGGGTGATCGTCCTAGCCTGTATCAGGATATTGGCCCACTGATCACCGTTGATAAAGTTTTCCCACCGACAGAGGGCGATTTTACGCCCAATGATTATCCGATTGGCCCGCAAATGCCCGGCGATCTGACCCGCTGGATGGGTTTGCCTTGGCAACCAGATGCCTTCAGCTGTCAAAACGTCAACTTCGCCAACGACTTTCCGACGGTGGTGTGGTGGCCAGCGCTGTTACCGGTGGATGTGTTGCCTGAATTTGCCTATCAACAAATGTGGCGTGTTGGCCAATTGAGTCGTGAAGAACGGCTTAAATTCGCCACAGTACGGGCACCTTGGGCGCGCGGTGCTGCTGGTATTGGTTATCATGCCAATGCTAGTTATTTTGATGGTCTTAATCGTATGGTCTATTTGGTTGACAAAATGGGCGTAGTGGTTAAAAAAGAGACTCCGCCAGACCTCATCTCAGCGGAGAACGGGTTGCCAGAATTTGTCTTTGTCGAGGTAGACCGAGGTTCGATGGATTTGGAGTTTAATGAAGCACCCAATCTGGGATTAGGTGGCAGTTAAAAATAGCCTCATTATGAATCACTATAACATCATCATTATCGGCAATAGAATGGCGGCCGCTGCGGCATTGGTCAGTTTTGGCCAGCGCTTGGCGGACCTCGGTTCGTTGAATATTGGTCTGGTTGCCCCTCGTCAATCATCGGCTAAACACCCGGTTGGCGAAAGCTTACCGCCCACCGTCAAACCCTTGTTACAACAAATGGGGCTGTGGGATGACTTTTGCCGGTTAGATTATCCCTGCTCTGAAGTGCGTTTTACCAGTTGGGAAAACGCGCAACTGCAACCGGCTTTTGCCCGTCAAACCCCTTATGGATTTGGTTGGTGTGTTGACCGCGGCCAGTTTGAACAACAACTGTGGCAACAGGCCGAGCAAACGCCGTTTGAGCGAATTGAAGCGGTTTTTAAACACGCTGAAAAGTGTCAAAGCGGATGGCAACTGACCCTGTCTACTGGTCAAACCCTGACCACTGACTTTGTGCTGGATTGCAGCGGACGTGCGGCCAGCTTTGCCAAAACCCAGGGCGAGCGGCAAAAAGGCTCACAAATGGTGGCGCTATGTGATTTTTTGACCCCGTTAAACCAAGAGGTGCAACGTAGTCGTGGGGTGATGATTGAAGCGGTTGAGCAAGGGTGGTGGTATAGTTCGTTGCTACCCGATGGTCATTTGGCCATTGCTTATTTCACCAACAGAGACATTATCGCCAATGATGACTGCCGTGACATCCACCGTTGGCAACAGCATTTGGAAAACAGTAACTATACCCGCTTAAGGGTTGAAACCGGAGAATTTAGCCCGGTCAATCAACCAACCCTTCATGACGCTTCAATGTCATATCAACACCCCTGTGCAGGAGACAATTGGCTGGCCTGTGGTGATGCCGCACTGTCAGTCGATCCACTTAGCGCCCACGGCATGACCACCGCTTTATGGTCAGGTTTTAAAGGCGCAAATGCGTGTCTTGACGCCTTACTGGGTGATCATCAACCGCTGCAACAATATGCCCAAAGCTGCCAAACCAACTGGCAATTATATTGTCAGCAACGTCAGGATATTTATCGCAGACAAAGCCGATTTGCCGATTCGCCATTTTGGCAGCAAAATGCGAGTTGAGGGATTATTTAGTAATGAAGGTATAAAAACCAACAGAATTGTTGAGCATATCGCCAAATCTCATCATCATTTGCGCCATTAAGGCCCAAAAGTGCGATTTGTGAACTCTCTGGATAGGCGGTTAATAAGAAAGGAATCAACCGCCGGGAAAGGGTTCATCCAATAATAATTTCGGCTCTGACCGTATACTGCAATTTAGGGTAACAAATCAAAAAATGCTTTTTCTTCCTCTGCGTTGCCTCTGCGCTCTCTGTGGCTCTGTGGTAGTCGCAAAGAACGAAGCCACTTGTTACCCAGTTTGATTGGTGCCATAATTTCATACTGCTTCAACAGTCTTTACATGGTGCTCTCGCTCAGCAGCATAAGCCAAACACGCTTGAATGTGTTCACCTTTGAGTTCAGGAAAATCTTCTATAATCTCTTGTGAATCCATACCGTTGGCCAGCATCCCCAAAACATCGTAGACTGTGATCCGAGTATTAATAATACAAGGTTTACCACTTCGTTTTCCGGGCATGATTTCTAAATAATCTTGATATTTCATCAAATGACGCTAAAAAATACCGGCTCTGGTCATATTCCATCATTTAAGGTAACAACTGCCACTTGCCTGATAAGAGGGTGTCCCAAAGCTCCATTCACTGTCAAAATTCGAAAATATCGCCGTAGGGTCAGCCACAGGGATGATGGCAGGTAGGGCGATGTCGGGAACAATCGCCGAGCCCGTGCGTAGCACGGTCCGAGGTTACGAGGAGCATTGCGCACCATTGAGCTAGCAGTCATAGACCAACCTGGAATATGGTTGGACGATAACGAATGGGTCATGGTGCGCAGAGCTGCTCGTGCCTCGCATTTCGCTACGCAAAAGTCGAAGTGTCGCACCAACCCTACGGCACCAATCAAACAAGGCAACTGTTACCCAGTTTGATCGATGCCGAAAAGCGATCCATTGAATTATCCAAAGGCACTTGGAGATTTACTTGGGTGTAAACGTCATCACTGACGCTTTTATTGCTTTGCTAGATGTAATTTGACATTTGTTATCCAAACAAACCCGGCCAGCCGCATTGCACAGCTAAGCCGGGTTTTAAGCCGGATTTTTAGGCCGGGTTGTTCAGTTTATAACGATAACTGAGTATCGGTAAACTTAAGCACTTCTATATTGGTAAGTGTTCGGCTGCCATCTGGTGAACCAGCACGGCTGTCAGTCACGGTGTGACTGCCACCTAAGTCAATCACTTGGTAATCTGCACTTTGGCCAGCTATCACCACGGTGTCGTTACCGTTACCGCCGTCAATCACTTGGCCACCATAAAAAGTGTCATCACCTTCACCACCAAAAGCGACGGTGCCTTGGTAAAAGGTATCATTACCCGCTTCACCATAAAGGGTATTGTGGCCAGTTCGACCAATTAACACATTATCGTTTTGATCACCTCGTAAAATATCATCACCAAGACTGCCGGGGGTTAGCAGGCTGGCGTTGATTTTAAACAGACCCGTGCTGTTATCACTATACGAGGTCAAAATCTGGCCGCTGCTGGTGACGTTTACAGAAGGGTGAACCTGATCATTGCTGACTTGGGTATTGCTTTGGTAAGTGAAAAACTCGTTAGTGATTGGCTGACCTTGCTGATCAAATAAACGGGTTGTCACGTCATCTTTGACATCCCTAGCGCCAATGATCCCCCACGTCGCGATAAAACCGCCTTCATTTAATGGCGCTAATTGGATTTGTCTACGATGAGAGGTGCCTAGCGGACTGATAACAAAGGCTGGTGCCACTGGCGTGCCATCATCTTCAAATATCTGCGCCATTGATACATAAGTGTAGTCAATTAATTTGCTGGTCTGCCAAGCGACAACATAACGGTCAGCTGCCATTGCTGATATCGTCACAAAGTAGGC
>JBLGCB010000323.1:0-7923 GCA_047617105.1 Phenylobacterium sp.
GTTTGATGTATCTTTAGTTTGAGATTGCTGCTTTTCATCATTTGGTTCTGTTTGTTTATTAACGTCTTCTTTTGCCTCTGGTTTTGGAGATTCTTCTTGTTTTTCATCTGTCCTAGACGCAGAGTTGTGAGCATTCACTTTTTGTTTTTCTAAATCTTTAGCAAAACGTATTTCAATGCCTGTTTGTTCGTTAGTATTTTCTACGACTGAATTATCAAAATGGAAAAAATTGTCACGTTTAGCTTGTTTATACGGCCACACAATAATGTCGCCATCTGAGTTTAATTCGCCTAACGTGTATCCTATTTGACGTTCTTCATGTTTTGAGCCATAACCTTCTATTCCTAATAAAGAAGGGGATTGAAAGTAATGTCGATTGCCATTGCCGTTACTCACATGCACTGTTCTTGTTTCGTGCATATGACCGTGAAAGCAGGCATTAAAACTGTTCGGCTGGTATATGCTTTTTTCAAATTCTTGTTGTGCTGGTTCATGCAACCAGCTTACCGGGTGGTGCATCAGTAATAATGAATGACATTGGTCAAAGTCTTTCAATTCTGTTGAGTTAAATAAGTGGGTAAATTGTTTTGGGTGAACGCAAAGTTTACCTTGATAATTATCACCGTTATATTGTAGCCACGAAGAATTTAAGCCAATAATAGTGACTGGCACACAACCTTTTAATGCCAGTTCAACTTTAATATCCCCGGGAAAAAAAGAAGGTTTGAATGTGATACCTGGGAGATTTAAGGTAGGTTTGATATGGGCGTTAAAAAAGCTTTGATAAGAAGTAAATAGAGGTTCAATATATTCAGCGTTTGCCTCCTCCCATAGCTCCCTTTTGATACAACTCACTTCTTCAGTGTCTTCTTGATTGCTGTACTCTTTGAGTTGGTTAAACTTAAAGTTTGTTGTTTTTTCCATATCCGGCCGTGATAGATCATGATTGCCTGGAACAGTAATAACAGGCAATGTGGTGCCTATAGCATCATATATTTGGTCTATAAATAATTTGAATTTGTCAAATTGCTCAGGGGTTGCAGAGAGTGTCAGATCACCGGTGATAAAGATAACATCAGGTGTAAACTGATGCTCACTCACTTGTTGGGAAATGCTATTGAGGAAGGCGTTTGCGGTACTCATCCAGACATCCCAGTCTGAATCGCCAAGATGGATATCTGAAATATGTAGCCAACGGAGGGGCCTTAAGTTCGAGTCGGTATTGTTTTTTTCATCATACATTTTACTCACCTAAACGTTGGCTTATTAGCCTGTTTTTTATACACCGATTAAGTGTAGTTGCTAAAACCAGACCTGGCAATAAATTATCTTTGGGAATTTAAAGAATTTTATGCAGTGTGTATGGGAATTGGTTGTATGGTGCTCTTTGTATTAAAGATATTGATCAGATTGCTGGATCAGCACATCAATATCTTTTTGAATGCTTTTCATTTGTTGTAGGTTGTACTTCTGGTTTTTGCCACCAAAGATTTCGTCATGGTCGAACATAAATTTCAAGTCAACAAATGGCTCACCGTTGTCCTGTTGATGAAATTTCAATATGACCAGTGGGTCGTTCGTTGTCACCATTGACCAAGCGAGCGTGAAATAAAACTAATCGAAGCGAATTGGGGATTGATCTTAATGGCGGATATGTTGTGGCGGGTTTTGCTGATGTTCATAAGTTCCTTTGAATTAATTCTCTAAGAAAACGGTAGTTTCTTCTATTGAACCATCCGGCACTGTTACACTGCCTAAAGCATCTGTTGCGTCAGCGATTTGTTTGACTGTTTGAGCTATTGCTTTGCGCTCAGCTTTGTTCTGTTCAGCCTTTTCTGGCTCAGTCAGTATGACATCAAACATAATAACCTCTGCTGCGTTTCGGATATGACAATTGTTTAATTATAGCACTGCGCATTTGTTTGTACATTAATTAATCCAATATCTTGTTCATCTTTTCTTTTAACATCGATGCTGAAAAGGGTTTCATGATATAGCTGTTTACACCCGCTTTGGCGGCCTCTAACACCTGTTTTCGGCTGCCTTCGGTGGTGATCATCAACACCGGAATTTTTGCGAACTCAGGCTCAGAGCGAATAAATTTCAATAAACCCAGACCACTGAGGCCGGGCATATTCCAGTCGGTGATGACAAAATCGAAGTTGGTTCGTTTGAGTTGCATAATGGCGACTTTACCATCTGCGGCCTGATGAACATCGTTGTAACCTAAGGCTTTAAGTAGGTGACAGGTGACTTTACGCATGGATTCCATATCATCTACAACAAGAATTTTCATCAGGTTCTCTTTGACTCTTTTGGGGGAAATGTTAATACTGATGGGCATAATACGTGATACTAGAGTGGTTAGATAGCGGCTTTTGTTTGGGGGGTTAGGTATCGGCCGCTGCTTCTAATCTTCTAATAGCGTTTCAAGCAGATCGTTAATTTCTCCTTTGAGTTCTTTATCTTCAATTTTATTGGCGCTGACTTGTGCATCTTGGAGGTTTTTGATCGCAGCGTCAGTCTGACCTAATTCAATTTGCAATGTCGCCATCGAAAACCCAATCGATGACATATGATCTTTAGAATTCACCGCAATCGCTTTTTCTAGCGCTTTTTCGTAAGCTGCTACAGCATCTGCTAACTCTTCGGTAAAGTCGGCCAGTGTTTCCCATTGTTCTGGGTGATCTTTAGGGGTGTTTTCATTATCGATGCAAACCGCCTTTAGCTCTGCAAAGAGTGATTCGAATGCCTCCCTATCTTCTTTTTTGGCCGCCGCCATTAGTTTTTCAGACAAGTGATAGACAGACTTGTATATTTTTGTATTAATCATTTGTAATTACCTTGTGAGGTTAAAGTCCACTATAGGGAGATCGCCGTTTCAATAACAGCCCGCTATTTAACGCTAACGACTCGTCAATGGCAAGGGCTAAATCGTGAGAGGGTATCCGCAGGAGGCCGCTAGCCGGTTTATTTTTATATCGCGATTAATGTTGCGCTTAATAGACAGACTCATTAATATGCTTATTTATTTAGGCACCTTACCTTATGCTCTCACTATTTTTTAGAATGCGTTTGATTCATTGGCTGAACAAGCGGATTCGATTGGTAGTGTGGTTTCTGTTATCGACAAAATCGCTGACCAAACCAACTTATTGGCGCTAAATGCCGCCATTGAAGCTGCACGTGCTGGCGAACATGGCAGAGGTTTTGCGGTGGTCGCCGATGAAGTCAGACAATTGGCCATGTCGACCCAAAGTAGCCTTGATCAGATTAATCAAATCATCAGTGGTATTTCTAATGCAGTAGAGCAAGCGGGTGAGCAAATACAGCTACAATCAAACAATCTAACGATGTTATCTGAACATTCTAATACCAGCCAAGTCCAAATCAATAATGCCTGTAATGATATTGACGGTATTCTCAATCTGATTGGTCAGGTGTCAAACCGAGATGAGGTGGATATTCAATATATCCATCAACTGATTTGTGAGGTGGCGCCCGAAATCGCCACTTTAAAACAACTCTCTAGTGCCAATGCCAGCGATTGTGACAATCTGCAACAACAAGGCGAACGCCTTAACGGGGCGACCACTCGCATTGTTGAACAATTAGCGGCGTTTAAAACGCAGTAAAAAGCTCATGTACAAATTTATCTATAATTACGTTGAATCGTTATAAAATCGTTTAATTGATGAATACAGCTAGCCAGGTTATACTTCGTATAATACTTAACCAGAGGTTTTTAATCATGCTTATTACAAGTCCTGATGCGGTCATTCAAGCTTTGGCCAACATCAAATTAGAGTCTTTGACGTTATCTGAAGAGGTTCAAGCATTGCTTCAACGCGCCTTGTCTGGTGAAAAAATAGATACGGTCGATATTTTAAATATTTTGCATGAGCAATAGTGTTTACCCTGACAGTGTAGAGCCTGAATTTTATCCTGGCACAAATGTTTTTATTAATCTGCTCAGTATACAAGATGCCAAAAAGCTCAGCAAAGCAGAAGCTGATTTTACGGCAATCAGAACAATTGAATTACTTCAACAAACCACTTTGTTACCTCAAATTTTTGATTTTAATCATTTAAAAGCGATCCATTGTTATCTTTTTCAAGATTTGTATTGTTGGGCCGGAAAACCAAGATCTTATGATGTGAAAAAAGGTCATAATGAATTTACACCTGCATCATTTCTGCCAAAATATGAAAAACAAGTATTTTGCAGAGCGATAGATTTTCATCATGAGCCTGCAAGGCTAAATAAGTCCCTGACGGCCAAAAGACTGGCATCTTGTTTGGGGATAATTAATATATTCCATCCTTTTGTGGAAGGTAATGGCCGAACACAAAGGGTTTTTATCTCAGCGTTGGCGAACCAATTTGATTATTCAGTGAATTGGAGTGAAGCTTCACCATGGGAAATCGTTGAGACCTCCAAACAAGTTCATGTCGGCAACTACGAACCATTGGAGTGGTTAATGAAAAGGATTCTTGTTGATGGGGCGGGGTAACAACACAAGCCTTCAGACTTTTGAGAGAAATTGTAATTTTTCTTGTGGTGCCTTTAATCGGTTTTGTGCCGTGATGTCCTTGCGTTTTATGAATGTAGGTCGGTCAGATGATGTTTTGAGTATTGGACATTCGCCACCGCAACAACTAGTATTCATCAGAATAACCTTTCAACCGACCAACTATGAATCATTCCCAATCTAAGCCTGAATCTAAGCCTGAGACTGACACCTGCCACGAGTGTGGCCTGCGGGTGAGTGTGCCTGTGTTGGCTGAGCAGCACAAAGCCCAATGTCCCCGTTGCGGCTTTGTGTTGACGATAGTGCATGAGAATGCGGTGGAACGTATTTTGGCATTCTCGCTGACCGCGTTGATTTTTTTGGCTGCTTCTTTGCCCTTTGAGTTTTTGGCCTTTAAGGCCAATGGCTTGGAGAATAAATTCGATGTTGCCGCCAGCTTTGCTATTTTGATGGACAATGATTATCAGGTGTTGGCATTGCTGCAACTGGTGACCATTTTTGTTATTCCGGTGGCGATTTTAGCTGGTTTGATTTACTTACTGATACCGCTGCGCAAAGGACGTTATCCGGCCAAAGGCCATTGGGTGATGGACTGGGTATTGCGGCTGCTCCCTTGGAGCATGGTGGAGATTTTTCTGATTGGTGCGCTGGTCAGCTTGATTAAAATTATTGCCATGGCCGATATTGTGCTCGGACCGTCCTTTGTCGCGTTTGTCCTGTTTGCACTGGCGATGACCGCAGTGGTGTTGCATATTGATCAGCGTCAACTATATCAGTTACTCGACGCGGCCAAACCTGAAGGTGTGGTGAAGCAGCCGCCCAAACCCCATTTAAGCCGCAGTATTAGCATTCAACAAACTTGGGCATTAATCCTGACCTCTGTGGTATTGTATATTCCTGCCAATATATTGCCTATTATGAACACCCGATTGCTCGGTCAAAATGACCCAAGTACCATTCTTGGCGGGGTGATTTTGCTGTGGGGCATGGGGTCTTATCCGATTGCAGCGGTGATTTTTATTGCCAGTGTGGCGGTACCAGTGGCAAAAATTCTCGCACTGGCATGGCTTAATTATAGCGTGCAGGTCAATACGGCGGGGTTGACTATCCAGCGGATAAAGCTTTATCGTATCGCTGAATTTGTTGGCCGCTGGTCGATGGTCGATGTATTTGTGGTGATCATTCTGGTCAGTTTGATTCAGCTGGGTAATACCATGAGCATTGTTCCTGGCGCTGCCACGTTGGCTTTCGCCGGAGTGGTAGTAGTCACCATGTTAGCCGCCATGCGTTTCGACCCACAGCTAATTTGGAGTAACGATTCAGCGCACTAATCTTATCCACCATAACGGCGTTATTTTCGTACTCAAACAGTTGCATAGTTTTATATGCGCCTATTTTCCGTGCGACTATTTTCGCGAAGGTCAGGCCTTGTTCTGAAGCGAAATCTAAGCACGCTGAACAGTTACTAAAAATCTTAATGGAACAGATAAAAGAGTCTTATGAATAAACAAGTTGAATCTGTTGAGGCTGATGTTAAGCCATTAAAGTCGGTGTCAGCCATTTGGTTTGTGCCCCTAGTGGCGCTGCTGATTGGTTTATGGATGGTGTATTATCAGTGGAGCACCCAAGGGCCAGTGATCACCATAGCGTTTGATACCGCACAAGGAATGCAGGCGGGCAAAACCAAAATTAAGTCACGAGACGTGGTCATTGGTGAAGTGAGCGATATCAGCCTTAATGATAAGGGTGATGGGGTTTTGGTGAGTGCGAGAATGACCAAAGCATCGAGCCACTTTTTAGTTCAAGACAGTGAATTTTGGCTGGTATCGCCGAAAATCAGCCATACCGGGGTATCTGGTCTCAGCACCTTGATATCTGGGGTTTATATCGAAATCGCGCCAGGTATGGCCACTGAGCTACAAACCGAATTTATTGCCCGTAATGACCCACCATTGACCCCCGCAGGTGCCCCCGGTTTACACATCACCCTTAATAGCGATGACCAGTTTGCTTATACCAAAGGCGATCCGATCATCTACAAGGGCCTGACGGTCGGCCAATTCGAAGACATTTATTTTAACTTTGCCGAGCGGGTGGTGTATTACAACGCGTTTATTAAGGCCCCTTATCACCAGTTGGTGACCAGCAATACTAAGTTCTGGGATGTCAGTGGTTTACGGATTGATTTAAAAGCCGATGGCCTCAGCGTGCATACGGGCAATTTAGAAACCATGCTGACCAATGGGGTGACCTTTGATGTGCCAAAAGGCATGGCTCATGGTGAACAAATCACCGAGCGGGCGTTTTTTGATATTTACCATAGTTATGAAGCGGCGGACGATGAGCGTTATCGTTCAGCGACTCATTTTGTGGTGTTGGTCAGCGATACCATTCGCGGCTTAAACGTGGGCGCGCCAGTTGAATATCGCGGGGTGCATATCGGCCAAGTGGTATCCACCAATATGCTGGCTGGTAATGCGCCGGATGCGCTGTTTAAACAAGACATTAAAATTCCGGTGTTAATCAGTTTGCAACCGGGCAGAGTGGGTTTGCCTGATAATGACATTGGCATTGCGCAAATGAGAGAACAAAATGCACTGTGGGTTAAGCAGGGGTTAAAAGCCACTTTGCGCACGGGTAACCTGCTGACCGGCAGTTTATTTATCGATTTGCAGCATTTTCATGATCAACCTGTCAGCCAAATTGAACGTTATGGTGATTATCCCATTATTCCCACTATGGCCGATGAGTTTGGCCAAATCACCGCTAAAGCGGGCAAGTTTATGGACAGCCTCAACCATTTGCCATTGGATCAACTCTCGGGTAATGCCAATAATTTGCTGCTTGAAATCACCCAAACCGCCAAACAATTACAAGGGGTCAGTCAGACTCTCGATACCTTACTCAGCAGCGCCAATAAAGAAGAATTGAGCCAGCAGTTGGCGCAAACACTTGATGGCATTACCTTGTTGACTCGGGATTTGTCCGCAGGCTCTAAGGGGTATGAAGACTTACGCAAAACCCTTGGCGCGCTCACCGATAGCTTACATGAGTTAACACCGCTGCTGAATCAATTAAAACATCAGCCTAATAGCCTGATTTTTAATCCTGGTCAGCACGATATGATTGAACCTAAGAAACGCTAGGAGAGTACCATTGAAATATTTAAGCTTTGTTTTTGCCTTTATTGCTGCATTATTGCTTAACGGATGCAGTTCAGAGCCAACCATTGAAACCCGGTATTATCTGCTTAACCAGCAAATGCCAGATCAAATCAAAAGGCAGAGTATTGGTGTAAGCTCGGCGGGCAAAATCGTGGAATTGACGGTGAGGGAATTCCCCGAATACCTTAATCAACCTCAGTTGGTGATGCAACTGGCCGACCATCAAT
>JBLGCB010000324.1:0-7922 GCA_047617105.1 Phenylobacterium sp.
CTTATATCAATTGAGTGTTAATGACAGACGGGTGTAAATTATCACAGCTGGTTGCAGAAATTTTGGCTTAAATCATCGGTCGACCTTACTTAACCGTGCTGTTATCTGTGCGCTTATTTGCACTGTTGTCTGCACCCTTGTCTGCACCCTAATCTTTAGTTTCAATAGCCACGCCGGAGATCTGCGGGTTGAACGTATTTCGACGCCACAAGGATTATCTCAGGTATCAGTCAATGCAATGTTGCAAGACAAGGATGGTTTTATCTGGTTTGGTACTCAAGATGGCCTTAATCGTTACGATGGTTATGAGTTTAAGGTGTTCAGGTATGATCATACCGACCCGTCTTCGATGTCGAATAACTGGGTTAATGCTTTAGTTTGAGCAGTGCTTCGGTGCGCTCAATTATGCAAGACCGCACGGGTATTCTGTGGTTCGGTACCTACGCCAATGGGGCCAATAAATTTAACTCAGCCACTGGCCACTTTGTTCATTACCGGCATAATTCACACAATCAAAACAGTCTGAAAAGTAATTATGTGTCAGCCATTCATGCCGACAGTGCAGGTATAGTTTGGGTCGCCACTGAGGAGGCTGGCCTGACCCGAGTGAAACTTAGTCCGGCGGCCCCCGCTGAGTTTAAACATTATCGCCATCAACCACAAAACCCCCGCAGCATAAGCGACGATTATGTGATGTCAATTTACGAAGACCATAGTAAACAATTGTGGCTCGGGACCGCGAACCAGGGGTTAAATCGTTTTAATCGCCAAACCCAAACCTTTACCAATTTTCTTCATGAACCACAAAATCCTGCTAGCCTGAGTAGCAACAGGCGACTTCGTACCATCACTGAAGATGCTGACTTTAACCTGTGGGTAGGCACTAATAAAGGGTTGAATCGATTGAGTCCTGATCGCAGTACTTTCACCCGCTATAACCATGTCGCAGATGACCCCACCAGCATTGGTTCAGATATTATTCAATTGATATTTGAAGATCGTCAGCAACGTCTATGGGTGGCACTTTATGGCATTGGTCTGGAGCGGTTTGACCGCGCCAGCGAGACGTTTATTCATTACCGTCATGACCCGAATAATCCTAATAGCCTCAGCAGCAATGCGGTGTATTCGATTTATCAGTCAGAAGATGACATTTTGTGGATAGGTACTGATGCTGGTTTAAATCGTTACGATCCGGTGGCGAAAACCTTTCGTCATTATCGACGGCAGCAGGGTTTAAGTAATGATACGGTATTGGGGGTGGTCGGCGACAACGCAGGGTTTTTGTGGATAACCACCAATGATGGACTCAATCGCTTTGATCCACGCACTGAGGTGTTTGATGTATTTAAGTTCAGCGATGGTTTGCAAGATAACGAGTATTCCACCGGGGCCACTTTTGTCAGCCCGTCGGGGCAAATTATGGTCGGCGGCATCAATGGTTTTAATGTGTTTGAACCGCAAGATATTGTCGATGATAAGATTGCACCCGCCACCGTATTCACTGGTTTTTTGCTGAATAATCAGGAAGTTGATCTAAAGAAAAAAGGCTCTGTGCTGGTGGTAGATATCAATCAAACCGCTGAGATGGTGCTCAGCCATATCGACTCGGTCGTTACTTTTGAGTTTGCCGCCTTGCATTTTGCCAGCCCAAAGCAGAATCAATATCGCTATCAATTACTCGGTTTTGACCAACAATGGGTCAAAACCGATGCTGCTAATCGTCGTGCCACTTATACTAATCTCGACCCGGGAAATTATCAATTAAGGGTGAAAACCAGTAATGGCGATGATCAATGGAGTCAGCAACGTGCGGTTAAAATCACCATCTTGCCACCGCCCTGGCGCACTTGGTGGGCTTATACCTTGTATACTGTACTGGTGAGCGCCATTGTCAGTGTGATTGTCTATTTGCGCTTTAAAAAACTGGCCGCAGAGCATCAGGCCCAGATGTTAAAAGCCAAGCAACAACAGTTGGTCGAAGGCGAAAAAATGGCGGCGCTGGGCAATTTGGTGGCGGGAGTGGCCCATGAGGTCAACACCCCATTGGGTATTTGTATCACCATGGTCAGTCTGCATTTGGACAAGCTGCAACAGACTCAGCAAGAGTTGGCGGCAGGTACGCTTACGCGCAAGTTGATGATTAACTACTTTGAACAGACCCAAGAAAGCCAAGCACTGGTTCAGGGCAATTTGCATCGGGCGGCAGATTTGGTCAGCAGTTTTAAAAAGGTCTCGGTTGAGCAAACCGCAGATGTGTTTGAACAACTGGTGTTTCATGATTATTTGCGCGACACTCTCAACAATATCAATAGCATTCAACCGCGGATAGCAGATGAACAAATCACCCTGACATTGCTGTCTCGCGGCGATTGGCGGCTAAAAACCTGGCCGGGGGCATGGTGGCAAATATTGTCTAACCTGGTGGATAACTCGATTTCTCATGGCTTTTTACAGCAAACGGTGGGTGAAATCACCATCAGCGCCGAAATTGACCAAAACCATTTACGGTTAATTTATCGTGACAATGGCCTAGGCATGAGTAAAGATGAACTTGAAAAAATCTATGAGCCGTTTTATACCACTGCACGAAACCGTGGTGGTACGGGTCTGGGGATGCATATTGTGTTTAATCAAGTGGTGCAAAAACTCGGTGGTTGTATCAGCTGTCGAAGTGAGCTTGGTGAGGGCATAACGTTTACCATTGAGGTGCCTTTGTAAACCGTTTACTGCCTGACTTGTTGGTCAGCTGACACTGGCATCTGCTCTTTATTTCAGCTATGCTTTAAACATAACATTAATTTAACAATACACGAAGTCTGTACCCATGCGTACCATGCTATTTTTTGCCTCCATCATTACCCTTCTGCTCGCTATCTTTAGTCCCCTAAGTGTTGCTGATACCTTGCGCTTTGAACGTATTTCAGCAGAGCAGGGGTTATCGCAAATGTCGGTTAATGCGGCGCTACAAGACAGTGAAGGTTTTATGTGGTTTGGCACTCAGGATGGCCTTAATCGCTACGATGGTTATCAGTTTAAAGTCTATCGATATGACCGTAATGATCCGCATTCGATGGTCAATAACTGGGTCAATGTATTGTTTGAAGACAGTGTCGGTAATCTTTGGGTTGGCACCAATGGAGGGTTGCTTAAATTCGACCGTAAGGCAGAT
Organism: Phenylobacterium sp.; assembly: GCA_047617105.1. Lineage (GTDB taxonomy): Bacteria > Pseudomonadota > Gammaproteobacteria > Enterobacterales > Alteromonadaceae > JABSOG01. Next base: position 3,173 of record JBLGCB010000324.1, read on the forward strand.
CATTTTATTCGTTATGTTCATGATGCCAACGACCCACAAACCATCAGCGGCAATAGCGTTTGGTCGATTGACGAAGACCAACAAGGCCATTTGTGGATTGGCGTTTATCGCGATGGGGTGAGCCGTTATGATCGTCAAACCAACCAATTTACTCGTTATACCCATGATGCTACAAACCCCAATAGTTTATCTGATAACAGGGTAATTGATGTGCTGGTGGACCATGCCAATACGGTTTGGGTTGGCACCAACGGCGGTGGGTTGAATCGTTTTAATCGCGATGGCGGTCAAAGTGATCAGTTTAACCATTTTGTCCATCAGGAGGATGCTAGCAGTGCCAACCCCAAGAATGGTTTGATCAACAACCGGGTGATTGCATTGTATGAAGACAATGAACATCGTCTGTGGGTGGGCACCACCGAGGGACTCAATTATTTTAACCCCAATGATAATACCTTTTCGGTTTATCCACTTAATCTCCAAGCCAATGGTGGTAATAACGGTGTACAGGCCGATACCGCAGTTAAACCGTTTATCAGAGAAATGGTCGGCGACAGCAAAAGTAATTTGTGGATTGCGACGATGAATAATGGTTTGGTGAAATTCAATCCTCAAACTGGACACTCAATCGTGCTTAAGCATGATCCGCTTGATCCCTTTAGTCTCAGTAGTACCAAAGTGCGCGCGATAGTTGAAGACCGTAGCGGCATTATGTGGCTTGGCACCAGAGTGGGTGGTATTAACAAATATAATCCCGCCACCGCCCATTTTGCCCATTTCAATCATAAGTCAAACCAAAACAATAGCCTTAAAGATAACACTATATGGGCACTTTATGAAGATAACGAGGGACAAACTTGGATTGGCAGTGGTTTTAATGGGGTGAGTCGATATAACCCCAAAACGCGATTATTTGTTCATTATCAGCATAAAGAGGATGACCCTGATAGCATCAATGGCAAGACGGTGCTGGCGATTTTTCAAGATCATGCCGGGGTGATGTGGTTTGGTACTCAGGGGGGGGAGTTGGCGCGATTTGATTTAACCACACAAAAGTTCAGCCATTTCACTCATGAACCAAGTAACCCTGCCAGCATTGTAAAGAATGGTCGCCTGGGGGCCATCATTGAAGATCGAGGGCATTTTTTGTGGCTGGCGACCGACAATGGTTTGGCGCGGTTAGACCCTAGTCGACAACATTTCACTCATTTTCAGCATGACCCTGATATTAACAATAGTATTAGCTCGAACCGAGTGATGTCGCTATTTGAAGATGCACAGGGGTTTATTTGGGCGGGCACCTTTAAACACGGCCTCAACCGATTGGATAAAAGCACTGGCCAATTCACCCGTTATCGCCATGATCCGGATAATCGCAATACCCTAGGCAGTGACGCGGTTAACGCCATTTATCAAGATGACGATGGATTTTTATGGTTTGGTACTTCTGCGGGGCTGGATAAGTTTGATTTATCCACCAATACGTTCACCCATTATGGCCGCCAGCAAGGGTTGAGCAATGAAACAGTGATGGGGGTGATGGGCGATCAACGGGGTTATCTATGGTTGACCACCAATGAAGGATTGAATCGTTTTGACTCACGCACTGAACTGTTTAATGTCTATAAATTCAGCGATGGCATTCAAGGCAATGAATTTTCTACCGGGGCTTATTTTACCACCTTATCTGGGCGCTTATTGGTTGGCGGGATCAACGGTTTTAATGCGTTTTACCCACAACATATTCAGGATGATTTAACCCCGCCATCCATGGTATTAACCCATTTTTGGCTTAATAACAAGGATGTAAAAATAGCTGGAGAACCCTTAGATGGCGAAACTCAACACGATAATCGTGGATCGGGTTCTTCCTTAGCAGTAGATATTAATCAGACTGACGCGGTGGTATTAAGTCATACTGATTCGGTGTTTACCTTTGAATTTGCCGCTTTACATTTTGCCAGCCCAAAACAAAATCATTATGCCTATAAACTGGAAGGGTTTGACCGCCAATGGGTGGACACCGATGCGCAGAATCGACGGGCGACGTATACCAACCTGGATGCCGGCAAGTATGTGTTTAAGGTCAGGGGCAGCAATAGTGATAATATCTGGAGTCACCAAGTAAAAGTGATTAACGTCACCGTTTTACCTGCCCCCTGGCGCACTTGGTGGGCACGCACGCTTTATTTTATGGTGGCAGCGGCGATTATATTTACCCTGTTGCATTTACGTTTTAAAAGACGTGAGGCAGAGCAGCAAGTATTGACGGCAGAACGTCAAGCGGCCACGGTGACCGAAGCCAGTGAATTGCAATTGAGCTTGGCGTTGTGGGGCAGTGGTGATCAGCTATGGGATTGGGATAAAACCCAGGGGGTGATTCAGCGTAAAAACATCCTTAGCCAGTTTTCTTTTGCCCAATCACAAGCTTTAACTGAACTTGAAGAAATGGCACCGATGGTTCACCCGGATGATCAGGCGAAGTTTACGGCGACGCTGGCAGCCCATTGCCAGGGCGACAGAGACCACTTTGAATGTGCCTACCGGATGAAAGACAGCCATGGACAATGGCGTTGGGTACTCGACCGGGGTAGAATTGTGGCTACCGATGATAAAGGCAATATCCTTCGTATCAGTGGTACCACTCAGGATATCCACAGTATGCGGCAGGACAAAGAAGCGTTAAAAGAACTTAATGAAACGCTGGAGCAAAAAGTTCATAAACGTACTCAGGCATTACAGGATTCGATAGATCAACTCAAAGCGGCTCAGAAGCAGCTGATTGAGGCAGAAAAAATGGCCGCGCTGGGTAACTTGGTGGCGGGGGTTGCTCATGAAGTGAATACCCCGTTGGGCATTTGCATCACCATGGTGAGCTTGAATATTGAGCAATTAAACCAGCTAAGTCAGCAGATAAGCGAAGGCACCATCACTCGCAAGTTACTGCAAGCGTATGTGGACAATACCAAGCAAGGCCAGGCGCTGGTCGACAGCAATTTGCACCGGGCAGCGGAGTTGGTGCAAAGTTTTAAAAAGGTCGCGGTAGAACAAACCGCAGACAGTTTTGATGAGATTGTTTTTCATGATTATTTGACCGATATCATCAATAGCATTGAACCGAGATTAACAGACACAGATATCAGCATAAAATTGATTTCACAGGGAGATTGGTGGTTAAAAACTTGGCCGGGCGCTTGGTGGCAGGTGATATCTAATCTGGTCGAAAATTCCTTGTCTCATGGATTTTTGAATAAAACGGCGGGAGAAATCACCATTGAGGCCCGGCTTGAGCAAGACAGGCTACATTTTGTCTATCGTGACAACGGCAATGGCATGAATGCGCTTGAGTTGGGCAATATGTATGAGCCATTTTATACCACCGCGCGTAGTCGCGGTGGCACAGGCTTGGGTATGCATGTGGTGTTTAATTTGGTGGTGCAAAAACTCGGTGGCGAAATCAATTGCTACAGCGAGCCAGATAAAGGGGTGGAGTTTGAGATTGATATACCGCGGTAGGCGGAGGATTTATCCCCGCTTGTTGCTCAAATCGATTGTTTTGGTTCAAATCGAACACAAGCACTGCTTATTGAATAGTGAATATAAAATACAAGCATGAATTATAAAAACAACTCGCATACCTACGCGTCTTCTGTGATAATTTGTACATTGATTTTTTTAGGGTAATGAGGCAAAGCGTGGAAGTTTTTATTAATCCATACACTGATTTCGGTTTTAAAAAACTTTTCGGTGAAGAGAAAAATAAACATTTGTTAATTAGTTTAACCAATGATTTGCTTGATGGTGCTGAACACATTGTCGATTTGACACTACACAATTCTGAATATTTACCCGATAGCTCGATGTACAGCAAGCCTGTTTTCGATGTGTATTGTACTAATGAAAAGGGCGAACACTTTATTGTTGAGATGCAAAAGGTTGATTATGGTTACTTTGATGATCAGGCGTTATTTTATGCCACTTTTCCGGTTGTAGAGCAAGCTAAGGCAAAAAAGGGTAAATGGAATTTTAATCTCAAAGCAGTATATTGCATCGGGATTTTGGACTTTGTTTTTAGTGATCATAAAGATCAAAAAGAGGTGATTCATACCGCGCAGTTAAAAGATCAACGTAATCAGGTTTTTGATGCGGTCCGACGTTTCGGCCAACTTAAATTTATTTATGTTGAAATGCCCAATTTTAATAAGACCCTTGAACAGCTTGAGAACCATTGCGACCGTTGGTTATATTTTATTAAAAACCTCAATTCTTTAGATCAAATGCCAGAATTATTTGCCAATGATGTAATTGCCGAGGGATTTGAACTCGCTCGGCTTGCTGCCTTTAGCCATCAAGAGCGAGTGCATTATGAAAGCAGTTTGAAGGGTTACCGTGATATGTATAGCATATTAAAAACCGCTGAAAATAAAAGTCTGATAAAAGGTCGAGAAGAAGGCAGAAAAGAGGCCAGAGAAGAAGAACGGCAAAAGAATGATCAGCAAACCGTAGCATCGGTCAAAAAAATGTTAAGCAAAGGGCTGAGCATTGAAGATATTGCTGAAATTAGCGGATTGTCGGCAGCCGATATCAAAGATATTGAGGCAGAGAATCAAATAGACTGATAAAACGGCTGGGTTGCTGCGGTGCGAAATGCCGCAGGACCACAAACTTCACCTACTTGCTTCCCCTGTTATTTCCTGTTTATAACAACTCACCACTGAGAATCTTTGGGGACTTTGTTGACGGGGCGCGG
>JBLGCB010000325.1:0-7890 GCA_047617105.1 Phenylobacterium sp.
GTGGAGATCCTCGATAGTTTCGCGCGATTAGACATGACTTTAGGCAAAATAAAGACCTTTAAATCGGGCATATTACGCCTGTCGGTGGTGACAACGTCCAAATATTTTATCCCCCATTTGCTCGGGCCATTTTGCCAACGTTTTCCTGACATTGATATTCAGCTTAACGTAGGTAACCGTAAACAAACCATTGAGCGGCTTAAACAAGGCATTGACGACTTTTATGTATTCAGCCACCCGCCGCAAGATATCGACACCCACAGCTTAGAATTTTTAAGTAACCCCTTGGTGGCCATCGCGCATCAAGATAGTGCCATTGCCCAACATAAAACCTTAAGCTTAAAGGATATTTGTGATGAGCCATTTTTAATGCGAGAGAAAGGTTCGGGTACCCGTTATTCCATTGAAGCATTTTTGCGGACGCACAAGGCCAAAATCAATCAAAAAATGACCATTGAAAGCAATGAGGCGATTAAACATTGTGTGATGGCAAAACTGGGTATTTCAATATTGTCTGCTCATACCCTGGGTTTTGGTGGCCAAAGCAACTTGGTACAACTGCCGATTAAAGAGCTGCCAATCATGTCAACTTGGTTTTTTGTTTGGTCAAAGGCAAAACGCCAAACTTTAATTGCAGAGCAGTTTTTAGAACATATTCAGCTTAACGGGCAGGCATTGTTAAAAGCAGAAATGGGTTTGCAATATTAAAAGATGATTTGGGTTATGGCTTCTGCGGGCCGCGTTTATGTGTGCTTTAAGTAAGTGTCGCCCTAGCTGTAAAAGTTAGCTGAACCATCAAGGCATTGATTTGGGCGAAGTGATTGACGATGTCGCACCTTTTCAATGGCGATGGTATATAACCTGTTGACTTGATTGGTTTTTACATAGTGTAGTGCTTTTTTGTTGATGCTTTCAAATCCTAAAGATATAAATATTCACTGACACAACCCCTTACATCAACGTAATGTTACGTAAATCCCCTTGTCAGACCAGCCCCTTGTGATTACGATAGGCCATCCGATGACTATCACACAGGTTTAATCCTATGGGCAATCGCCTAAAACGGCTTTTTACCGCAACCGCCTTCAGTACTGTACTGGTCGCTTGCAGTACCATTGACCAGCAACCCGCTGAACGAGATGGGTCAATTCAAAACATTCAATTACCCGACAGCGCAGCAACACGCTGGCAGCAAGGTGCACCGATACAACAGCACTGGCTGGGGAGCTTTAATGACGCTCATTTACAGGCGTTGGTACAACAATCTGTTGCCAACAATCACCAGTTAAAACAGCAGGCTTACAGCGTTGAGATGAAAAAACAACAGCTGATCAGCACGGGTAGTGTTTTATGGCCTTCGCTGGATTTAGCGGTCAATAATAGCCGTCGTAAAACCACCAATCCTGATCGTTATAGCACCTCAAGCTCGGCTAATTTGACGTTGGCCTACGAAGTGGATATCTGGGGTAAACTCTCTGCTAATGAGCGTAATGCCAATCTTAATTATCTGGCTGAACAAGCCAGTTTTAGCCAAGCCAAGCAACAATTGGTTGCCGATGTGGTCACGGCTTGGTATGGGGTGATTGAAGCGCAACAGTTGCTAGCGTTGTATCAACAGCGCACGACTAATTCGCAGCAGAATCTGGAGATTATCGAATCGGGTTATCGCCAAGGGCTTAACAGTGCGCTGGATGTTTATCTGACTCGTAATGAACTCAATACTGAACGTAGCCGGGTGGCGCAACAACAAGATACCCTAGCGCAATTGGTTCGCCGTCTCGAACGTTTGGTGGGTGATTATCCTGGGGCTGAGCTGGCGGTGAATGGCACTTTACCCTTGCTCGATTCAGCTATTCCTGTGGGTTTGCCCGCCCAATTGATTCGTCGTAAACCCGCGTTACAGGCCAGTTGGTATCAACTGCTGGCCAGCGATGCCGCCTTGGCTTATAGCCACAAACAACGATTTCCGAGTTTAAAACTCACCGCCTCGGCCAGTGACAGCGGCACCGATTTGACTGACTTGCTGTCACCTTCTGCGTTGGCTTGGTCTTTAATCGGCAATATTACCGCGCCGCTATTTGATGGCGGACGACGCAAAGCCAACGAAGAACAGGCCCGGCTGGCGGTAAAGCAGGGTGAACAAGGTTATCTCAACAGCTTATACGATGCTTTTGCCACGGTAGAAAATGCGCTGTCAAAAGAGCAGTCTTTAAAGCAACGTTATCAAGCGATGATTAAGGCGCAAGAAAATGCCATCGCGGCGCAGTCTTTATCGTTTGAACAATATAAAAATGGTTTGGTGAGTTATACCACGGTGCTTGATGCGCAAAGCCGCTCTTATGATGCTCAAAGCACGGTGATCCAACTTAAAAATCAGCTTATCGCCAACCGAGTGACATTACATGTTGCTCTCGGTGGTGACTTTCAACAACACCCACTACAGCAACAACAGCAGCAAGAGGCAAAATAATGAACATAACCAGTACACAAGTCAAAAAGCTGTTGCTTCCGGTGGTGATTATTGCCGTGACCGTGATTGCCGCTAAGCTGATTATGAGCAACCCGCCAGAAAGTAAGCGCAGAGGGCCGAGCAAAGCCAACCAAATGATGGTTGAGGTCAAAACCCTAGCACCGCAAAGTTACCAGGTGATGTTAGATAGTTTTGGCACGGTGCAACCTCGCACCCAAAGTATGCTGGTGGCACAGGTGTCGGGCCAAATCCGTCAGGTGAGCAGTCAGTTTCGTGATGGTGGTTTTTTCGAAAAAGGTGATGTCTTGGTGACCCTAGATGACCGGGATTATCAGGCCGAAGTGAAAATCGCCCAATCGACCTTAATGGCCGCCAATCAAACCTTGCTCGAAGAGCAGGCCAGAGTAAAACAAGCATTGGCCGATTGGCAAAGACTGGGCAACGGTCAGGCACCGGGAGATTTGGTGTTGCGTAAACCGCAGTTGGGTTCGGCGCAGGCCAAAGTGCTGTCAGCCGAAGCGCAACTGGACAAAGCCAGGTTGGCGGTTGAAAGAAGCCAAGTGATGGCCCCTTATGCCGGGCGTATTTTAAAGAAAAACGTCGATTTGGGTCAGGTGGTTTCACCCAACAGCCAACTGGCCACCATTTATGCGGTGGATACGGTCGAAATTCGCTTGCCGCTGAAAAACAACGACTTGGCCTTGGCCAATTTGCCTGAAGCTTACCGTAATAAAGAGGGTTATAAAGAAGGCAATTCAACACCAAACGGCTTACCCGTTAGCCTACGGTCTGATTTAATCGGAGACCAAGTATGGCAAGGGCAGGTGATTAGAACCGAAGGGGCGATTGATGGTGATGCTCAGCAGCTTTATATTGTTGCTCAAATCAGTGACCCTTATAATCCGATGAACCAGACTACGCCGATTAAAATAGGCCAGTACGTCAGTGCTCAAATTACAGGCAAGCAGTTGGAAGCGGCGATGGTGATCCCCAATAGCGCCATTTATCAGGGCAGTTACGTGTATATTGTGCAAGACGGGGTATTGTTACGTCGTGATGTGACCACTCGCTGGAAAAATGCCCAGGATGCGATTATCGCGACCGGTTTAGAATTTGGTGAAAAATTGGTATTAACCTCATTAGGCCAAGTGAGTTCTGGCACCCCGGTGGGTATTGTCGGTGAAACACCCATACGTAAAAAGGTGGCCAAAGCCAAAGCTGATGGGGGTTCATTATGATAGCCTGGTTTTGTCGTAATGGGGTGGCGGCCAATCTGTTGATGTTCAGCCTGTTATTTATGGGCGTGTTTAGCGTGTCGACCCAAATTCCACTAGAAGTATTTCCGTCGTTCGATACCGATCGCATCAGTGTTACGGTGTCGTTACGTGGGGCCACGCCACAAGATGTGGAGCAGGGTGTGAGCATTCGTATCGAAGAGTCGGTGCAAGATCTTGAAGGCATCAAAAAAATCTCCAGTACTTCGTCTGAGGGCCGAGGCAGGGTGATGATTGAAGTCGCTTCTGGTTATAATGCCCGTGATATGCTGGCTGATATTAAAAGCCGAGTAGATGCCATCAATACTTTTCCGGTGGACGCCGAAAAACCGCAAGTGGCGCTAGCGCAACGTAAACGAGACGTGATGAGTGTTACCGTGGCGGGCATTTATGGCGAAAAAGAAATCCTCGAATTTGCCGAAAACGTGCGTGATGATATTTTACGTTTACCCGGGGTGACTCAAGTCGAATTAAGTGGGGTGCGCAATTATGAAATTGCCCTTGAAATTCCACAACATAAATTACGCCAATATGACCTAACGTTTGATCAAATTGCCAAAGCGGTGGGTAATGCCAGCACCGATGTATCGGCGGGTAATATCAAAACTCGTGGCGGTGATGTGCTGATTCACTCCAAAGGTCAGGCTTATCATAAAGATGAATTTGCTGATATCGCGATAAAAACCAATGCCGACGGTTCAATTCTAACCCTTAAAGACATCGCTACTATTCGAGATGGTTTTGAAGAAACCCCCATTCGAACTCGCTTTAATGGCCAACAAGCGGTGTTTATTGATATTTATCGTATTGGTCAGCAAAGTGCCATTGCAGTGGCCGATGCGGTGAAACAATACATTGAAGATCAACAAAACGTTTTGCCGCGCGGTTATGAACTGAGCTACTGGGATGATGATTCAACCATCGTTAAAAAACGTATCTCTACCCTGACCAGCAATGCTATGCAGGGCGGTATTTTGGTGTTGTTATTGCTGACATTATTTTTGCGCCCCAGCATTGCTCTGTGGGTGTGCATTGGTATTCCGGTGTCGTTTATGGGCGCGTTTATTGCGATGCCATTTTTTGGCATCACCTTAAATATTATGAGCCTGTTTGGTTTTATTCTGGTGCTGGGCATAGTGGTCGATGACGCCATTGTTACTGGCGAAAACGTCTACACCCATTTAAAAACGGCCGCATCGGGTGAAGAAGCGGCCATTAAGGGCACCCAAGAAGTGGCGACGCCAGTGACTTTTGGCATCTTAACCACGGTGGCGGCGTTTTTACCATTGGCTTTTATCGAAGGGGCCAGAGGGGCGTTGTTTGCCCAAATTCCGGTGGTGGTGATCCCAGTGTTATTATTCTCGCTGATCGAATCCAAGTTTGTTTTACCTTCTCATTTAAAACACCTTAAATTACGTCAACAAAAAGGCAATCCGGGCAAGTTCTCGGCGTTTCAGCAGCGTTTTGCCGATGGCTTTGAACATGCCATTATTCGCTTTTATCAGCCGATATTAAAGCGGGCTTTACAGTATAAAGCGGCAACCCTAAGTGCGTTTGTTGGTGTTTTTGTGTTGATTCTGGTGCTGATCATCAGCGGCTGGACCAAGTTTATTTTCTTTCCGCGCATCCCCAGTGAAACCGTGCGGGCAAACCTTACCTTGCCTGCGGGGTCGCCATTTGAGTTGACTAATAAATTCACCATGTTAATGGAAGACAAGGCCAAACTGCTGCAACAAAAATACATTGATGAAGATACTGGTGAAAGTGTGATCATCAATATTTTGGCCAGCACTGGTGGTCGCGGTGGGGCATCGAACGCCGGTCGTTTGCGTTTTGAGATTGTGCCACCAGAGCAGCGTTCTTCAACCATCACCTCCAGAGAATTGGTTAAAGAATTACGTCAGTTGATTGGGGTGATCCCCGGTGCTGAAAGCCTGACCTATCGCGCTGAAATTGGTCGTTCATCAGACCCCATTGATGTGCAATTGTCGGCGACGTCTTTAGTGACGCTCAAAGAAGTGGCCGAAAAAGTCAAACTGCGACTGGCCACATATCCCACGGTGTTTGATATTGCCGACAGCTTATCAGACGGTAAAGAAGAATTGCAGATAGAACTGACCGACCAGGGCAGGGCGCTGGGCTTGACCTTAGCGGATGTATCGCGCCAAGTGCGCAGTGCATTTTTTGGTGCGCAAATTCAAAGAGTGCAACGCGGACGTGATGATGTCAGGGTAATGTTGCGCTTGCCGTTAAATGAACGCCGCGCGATTGCCAGCCTCGAAGACATTCGAGTCTCTACACCTGAGGGCGCGCGGGTGCCCTTGTCTCATGTGGCGACATTGCGGCCGGGCAAAAGTGCTTCAACCATCAATCGTATCGACCGTTATCGCACCGTGAATGTGACCGCCGATATTGAAAAAGCCAACACCAATATGACCGTATTAGAGGCCGATTTAAAAGTTTACCTCGATGAACTGATCGCACAATATCCGGGCGTCAATCACTCACTTGAGGGTGAAGCCAAAGAGCAACGCGAGTCTTTTGGTTCACTGGGTTGGGCGTTATTGTTTGTCTTTTTTGTTATTTACATGTTGTTGGCGATACCGTTTAAATCTTACCTTCAGCCATTAATCGTGATGAGTGTGATCCCCTTTGGCATGATTGGCGCGGTGATGGGCCACTGGATTATGGGCATGGAATTAACCATCATGAGCATACTGGGCATGTTGGCGCTGATAGGCGTGGTGGTGAATGACTCCTTGGTATTGGTCGATTACATCAACAAAAAGCGCGAAGAAGGCATGGCCGTGATGGATGCGGTATTAAAGGCGGGCGCGGCGCGTTTTCGCCCGGTGATGTTAACCAGCTTAACCACCTTTATTGGCCTGATGCCGTTGTTATTTGAAAAATCGACTCAGGCCCAGTTTTTGATTCCTATGGCGGTATCGTTGGGTTTTGGCATATTGTTTGCGACTTTTATTACCCTGATACTGATCCCAGTGAATTACATGCTGGTGGTAAGAGTGAAGGCGTTTTTTGAGGGGGATAAGGGCAAGGATGCTTTGGTGGCTGAATTACCGTAGGATGGCGTAGAGCCTAAGGCGAAACCCATCAAAATTTGGCGATAAATGGCGACTTTACGACAGGCTAGTGCCCCGAAGATAAGCATATGGATGTGCGAAGGGCGGGCTGTCGGGGTTTAAAAAACCACGGCTACCGACCAATATTAATTTGCAAATGCCCACCCAAGGCTTCGGCATACCGGCTTAATGTTTTCACCGTAGGATTACCTTGGGCACTTTCAAGTCTGGCAATGACAGACTGATTGGTATTCATGCGTTTTGCGATTTCTTGTTGGCTATAACCTGATGCTTCACGGGCATTGATAAGGACTTTAGCCAATTCAAACTCACCAGCCAACGCTTGGTATTCACTGGCATATTCGGGATCATCCATCCAATCTTCATGCAGTTCGTTAATCTTCGTCATGTTTGACCTCTTTTGCTCTTTGTTTTGCAAGCTTGATTTCTTTTCTCGGGGTTTTTTGCGTTTTCTTGACAAAAACCCGTACCACCACAACCCGCTTCTGGTGTGCGGTAACATAGATAGCTCTTGAAATGCCATCTTTGCCTTTGACCCGTATTTCCCACAATTCATCTTCAAGGTGCTTGACATGTGGTTCATGCACATTTTGTAACCCAACAGATTCTATGAGTTGGGTAATCCGAATAAATCGTGCGCGCATATCAACTGGCAGAGTTTTTAACTCTTCGTCTACCGATGCGTTTAGTGTTTCAACTGACCATTTCATAGTGATCAAGCTATAGCATATATGTGATATTGTCAATTATCGAGTTAATCTTATATTTAACCTTGCTATTGGATTGAATTTACAATGCCAGCCAGTTAAGCTTGATAGTAATTAAATCCCCCAAATTGTTTTCGCATACTGAGGTGTAAATGAGTGTATTCAGACCGAAGGATGGCGATTTTAAAAAGGTGGTTGTAGAAGGGGAAGAAAAAACCTTTTTGAAAACTGATGTTTATTGTTAGGCGACAATTGACTTGGCCGATCCGCGACAACTAAGTTGGCCGGTTTTGGTAAACTCTAGGCATTCGAATTTCTGAGTAAATTTAAGTGCCTGG